>JAUZEX010000011.1 GCA_030838815.1 Actinomycetota bacterium | reverse complement strand
CGACGCCGCCCCCCGGGACATCGCCTGGGCTCGCATGCTGGCCTTCGACTGCCAGCGGCGCGAAGCCGAGGACCGACGCTATCCAGGCATCCCCGTCGACAGCCCGGAGCGGCGGGAGTCGGCCCGGATTCTGCGGGCCGCTCGGCTGGACCCACTCAGCCCGTCGCCGATGGAGGCGGTGTTCGACCACCGCCAGGAAGCCCTGACCAGCACCAATCTGCTGATCCTGATGAACTACGCCGGGGAGTACGCCGCCTGCCTTCCACTGCTGGAGACGGAGGCGAAGGAAGCGGAGGCCCTCGGCCGGCTGGCCCGCGCCGCCCGGGCCTACGCCGGGATGGCCATCTGCCAGTCGACCCTCGGGCGACTCCCGGAAGCGGACGCCTCCCTGCACAGGGCACAGGGCCTCTCGACCCGCCTCGGCGTCCCGGTGTTTCCCGTCATCTACGCCGAGGACTGCCTGGCCGGCGCCCTCGGGGAGCGCTGGGAAGACATCGCCGCCACCGTCGGCCCCCTCCTCGCCGCCCGTGACCCCGCCCTGACCTGGGCCGAGGGGTCCCTCCTGGCGCTGGCCGCCCGAGCCGACGCCCACCTCGGCCACGACCGCGACGCCCTGGACTCCCTGGCCCTCCTGGTGCCCTGGTTGGAGCGGTCCCCGGCCTGGGGGGTCAACTTCATCTTCACCGCCTGCCATGCCGCCGAGATCCTCTGGGTGCTCCAGCGGACCGATTCGGCCGAGGTGGTCGAGCGCACGCTCCGGGAGAAGGTCATCGCCTCGGGCTTCCGGTGCGGGATGGTCGACGGGCGTCTCGCCCTCGGCCGTCTCTGCGCCGTCGGGGGACGCGACGACGAGGCCCGTCAGTGGTGGGAGAAGGCCCGGGACGTGCTCCAGACCCAGCAGGCCGCCACCCTCCTGGCCCTCGTCGACCACGACGAGGCGCTGATGGCCGCCCGCCGGATGCGGTCCGGCGACGCGGCCTCGCTGCGACCGGGACTGGACGCCGCCCGCCAGCAGTTCGAGACCCTGGGCATGACCGGCTGGGCCCGCCGGGTCGCGACACTCCGGTAGCCGTCATGCTCGGGCGCTCGGAGGAGGGGAGGCTGATCACGAACGTCTCGGTCCCGTCCGCACCGGGCGCCATCTCCCGGGACCACGCCGCCGGTCTCCACCGCATCCTGGCGCTGTCGATGCTCATGAGCGAGAGCGCCGACGAGCAGATCCTCCATTTCGCCACCACGTCGATCCCGTCCCTCGTCCCCGACTGCGAGGTGGCCGGGATCTACGCCGGGGAAGCCGGCGGCTGGACGTTGCGGTCCCGGCGCCTGGAGCACGATCGGCGGCTGCGCTCGGCGTTGGAACGCCAGCTGGCGACCCTCGGCCAGGGCGGCGGCGGCTTGACCGTCGCCTCCGCGACCTGGGCCTTCGCCTTCGTGTTGCGGGGCGTCCAGGAGGGGGTCGGGTTCCTGGTCGTCCTCGCCGGCCGGGAACCGAGCCCCGAGGAGCAGTTTCTGCTGCAGCTGCTCGCCGAGCAGACCGGCGCCGCGCTCAGCAATGCCCAGGCGGTCACCCGGGGCCTGGAGGCCGCCGCCGAGCTGTCCTCCATCAACGAGACCCTCGGGCGCAGCCTGGCCGACGTCCACCGGATGATGGAGATCCACGCCCGTGTCGACGAGGTGGCCAGCTCGGGGCAGGGACGTCAGGCGCTGGCCGACACCCTGCACGAGTTGACGGGGTTCCCGGTCGCCATCGAGGACCGCTACGGCAACCTTCGGGCCTGGGCCCCGGCCGAGACGCCGGAGCCCGATCTCAAGCCGGAGGCTTCCGTCCGGGAGCGCCTGCTGCGAGACCTGGCCGCAGGGGGTGGGGTGGGCCGCCATGGCGATTGGGTCGTCGGCCTGGCCTCCCCGCGGGCCGACGCGGTCGGGACCCTCGCTGTCTTCGACCCCGATGGCAGGGTCGGTAGGTTCGAACTGGTCGCCCTGAAGCACGCCGCCACGGTGCTGGCCATGGAGCTGGCCCGGCTGGCCAGCACCGCCGAAGCGGAGCTGCGAATGGGCCGGGACCTGGTGGAGGAGCTCCTCGCCGGCACGGACGACGAGGAGGCGGTGGTCCAGCGGGCCCATGCCCTGGGTCTCGACCTGGAGCGCTCACATCGCGTGGTCGTCGTTCACGGGCGGGGGGGCTCGCACACCGACGATGCGTTCCTGCACCTGGTGATCCGGGTGGCCCGGGAGATGGGGGCCGGGTCATTGCTGGTCGGACGAGGCGACTCCGTGACGATCCTCTGCCCGGCGGAACTGAACTGGAACGCCTTCCGGGAGGCCTTGCTCTCCGAACTCGGGGCTGGACGATGCCGCGTGTCGGTGGGCAGTCCCTGCGAGCGGCCGTCCGAGATTCCCCGCTCCCACCGGGAGGCCCAGCTGGCGGCGAGGCTCCAGGGCGACGCCGCCGCGCCCGACGTGGTCACCTGGGAGGATCTCGGAATCTACAGCATCCTCTCCAACGTCGATGACTTCGCCGGCGTCGAGAGCTTCATGACCGCCCAGCTCGGTGCCCTCCTCGACTACGACGTGAAGAAGAACTCCAACCTGGTCGAGACCCTCTTTCAATACCTGGAGTGCGGAGGCGGGCACGCCGGCACCTGCGCCGCGCTGAGCGTGCACCGCAACACCCTCAAGTACCGCCTGCAGCGGATCCAGGACATCGCCGGATGCGACCTGTCCGATGCGCCGACGCGCTTCAACCTCCAGTTGGCGACCCGGGCCTGGCTGGTGCTGAAGGGACTCGGCCGTCTGAGCTGAGAACCGGGGTCTGCGACGAACGGCCGGCGACGTGAGCCCAGCGGTCGCAGACCACCCGGGTTGGCCCGACGAGCCGATAGCGCCGTGCGGATTGGGCTGCGGTGCACAACGACAACGCCGCTCCCGAGGTGGAGAGTTGGGCCATGCCTCCCCGTGAGACCACCATCTCGGACAAACTGATGTGGCGGGAGGGCAAGGTGGTGGCCGCCTGTCCTGAGACGGACGCCGCTCGCACCGTGGGACTCGACGTCCCGGACTGGCCCGGGCACCTGCCCGGACAGCGCCTCGACCTCCGACTCACCGCTCCGAACGGCTCCCAAGCCTTCGGTAGCTATTCGATCGCTTCGGCGGCGGGCGACACCCGGCTGGAACTGACCGTGCAGCGCACGCCGGGGGACGAGGTGTCGCGGTTTCTGGTCGACATCGCCGAGCCGGGAGACCGATTCGAGGTCCGCGGACCGGTGGGGCGGCACTTCGTCTGGGATCCGGATGACGCCGCGCCCGTGGCGCTGGCCGCCGGCGGGTCAGGGATCGTCCCGCTGATGGCGATGATCCGCACCCGGGCGCGGCTGGCCCGGCGGGTCCCGTTTCGACTGCTGTACGCCACCCGGGGACCGGCCGACGTGATCTTCGCCGGGGAACTCGAGCGTCATTCCGCTCCCCGCACCGGTCTCGAGCTCACCTATGCCTACAGCCGGCGCGTTCCGCCGGGTTGGCTGCGCCAACCGGGACGCGTCGACGAGACCACGGTGGCCGCCGCCCTGTGGCCTCCCGAATCCGAACCCGTGTGCTACGTCGGCGGTCCCCGGGGGTTCGTCGAACGCGTCGCCGAGCTCCTCGTCGAGGGGGGCCATTCTCCTGCCCGAATCAGGACGATCGATGGCAGCCAATGTGGAGAAGGAGAATGAAGTGCCGTTGACCCCTGCGAACACGAAGAAGCCCGCCACGACGACGTCGTTCCGTTCGCTGAGGCAGATCGATGCCGGCGTCCTGAACGTCGGGTACGTCGAGGCCGGTCCCGCCGATGGCCCCGTCGTCATACTGCTGCACGGCTGGCCGTACGACATTCACAGCTATGCGGATGTCGCCCCCTGGCTGGGCGCGGCCGGATACCGGGTGATCGTCCCCCATCTGCGCGGCCACGGCACGACGCAGTTTCTCGACCGCGACACGCTCCGGAGCGGCGAACAGGCGGCGGTCGCCCACGACATCGTCGGCCTGATGGACGCCCTCGGGATCGAGAAGGCGATCCTGGCCGGGTATGACTGGGGGGCGCGCACGGCCAACATCATCGCCGCGCTCTGGCCACAGCGTTGCAAGGCCATGGTTTCGGCGGGCGGATATCTGATCGATGACCGTAGGAGCTACGAAGGGCCATTGCCCCCACTGGTCGAGTGGGGATGGTGGTACCAGTACTACTTCGTCGCGGGAGACGGGCCGCCCGGCCTGGCAGCAAACCAGGACGATCTGGCCAAGCTCGTCTGGAGGGTCAATTCCCCGAAATGGGACTTCGACGATCCCACGTTCGATCGGACGGCGGCGTCCTTCCGAAACCCTGATTACGTCAGCATCGCGATCCACAATTACCGCTGGCGGCTGGGCGTGGCCGAAGGCGACCCCCGGTACGAGGGTCTGGAACGGCGCCTGGGCCAAGGTCCCGTCATCGCTGTACCGACGATCACCCTTGACGGCGCCTACGACGGCGTGACGCCGGCGACGGACGGAGCGTCCTACAGAGGCAGGTTCTCCGGCAGGTACGCGCATCGCATCATCGAGGGCGCCGGTCACAATCTGCCGCAAGAAGCACCGCGGGCCTTCGCCGACGCCATTGTCGAAGTTGACAGTTATTGACGCTCCGCTCAGCGCGTGAAGCGGACCGTCGTCGAGTCGGCGGCTTGGAGCGGCGGGAGCTTCACGTCGGTGATGCCGGCGCGGGCGGGGTCGCGGTACCAGCCGGTGGTGGCGGCGGCGTAGTCGGCCGGGTTGTCGTAGCGGGGTAGGACGGTGTCGCCGACCGACACCTGCGTCGTCAGGGCCAGGTCGTGGACGGTGAGGCGGTATCGGCGGCGGTCGACCTTTCCGGCGTAGGTCCCCACGTTGCGGCCGATCCCGACCCAGATCCCGCTGCGGGTCCGGGTGGTGGTGAAGGTCTGCTTGGCGTACTCGCCCCGGGCGTAGGCGCGGCTGACGCCGTCGTCCTCGTAGAGGGTGAACGTGCCGTCGTCCCGGGGATAGACGTCGAGGTCGAGTTCGCTGCGGTCGCGGGTCCGCCAGGACAGCGTGCCCTCCGGCCACATCGGGATGATCGACCCGCCCTTCACGAACAGCGGCAGCTTGTCGGGCGGGGCGGGATAGTCGTTGAGGGTGATGGGGCCGGCATAGACCTGACCCGACCAGTAGTCGGTCCAGGTGCCGGCGGGGAGGTGGATGCCGTGGCGGACGGTCGTGTCGCTGAAGACGGGCGCGACCAGGAAGGCGTCACCGGAGAGGAACTCGTATTTCGCCCCGTCGCCCCACGTCGTCGGGTCGTCGGGATACTCGAGCACCAGCGGGCGGACAGCGCCGACGCCGTCGCGGTGGGTCCGGGCGGCGTAGGTGTACTGGTAGGGCAGGAGCCGCTCCCGCAGCTGGATCCAGCGGCGGTTGGCCGAGGTGTAGGGCTCGCCGTCGCGCCACGGCCGCTTGTGCCGGTTCGACCAGCCGTTCATCGCCATGCCCGCCGGCAGGAACGTCTTCCATTCCAGGTCCCGCAGGTACGTCTGCGGGCTGCCATCGAAGATCCCGTCGAGGTCGCTGGTGGTGTAGGCCTGGCCCGACATCGTGGAGCCGGCGTAGGTCGGGATCTGCCAGCGTACGCTCCCCCAGTTGCCCGCCTGGTCGCCGCTCCAGTGCACGCCGCAGCGCTGGGTGCCGGCCCACCCTTCGGGCAGCCAGACGAAGCCCCGGCTGTCGGAGTCCCGCTCCATGCCCCGGTAGGCGTCGTCGCAGGCGCTGAGCGCCGCCCGGTAGCCCGGCCCGACCCAGCCGATGTCGAGCTTGCGGACCCGGACTCCGGCCTGGACCTCGGCCCGCTGACTGCCGAGGCCGGTCGAGGTCCACAGGCCGAGTTGCATGTTGCGGGCGTCGAGACCGGCCGTGACCTGGTCGAGATCGTCGTAGCCGCAGCTGTAGCCGTCGTTGACGAGCATCCATCCGAGCGGGATCTGGCGGCCCCGGTAGCCGTCGGCGACGGCGAGGGCGTCGGTCGTGTGCAGCTCCCCGTGACGGGGGCTGTGCAGGTAGCAGTCGGCGTCGCCCATCTCCAGCCCGTAGATGGGCGGCATGAACGGCCGGCCGGTGAGCTCGGTATAGCGGTCGATCACGTGCTTCATGTCGCCCACGAAGTAGTAGGCGTCGAAGCGGTGCTCCTCGTGGCTGGTGAGCACCGGGGTGCCGAACGAGTACGAGCCCGGCGCCAGCGTGTTGCGCAGAACGCCGTAGCCGGCGGTGCTGACGTAGAACGGAACGGAGTTCGGGCTCCCCCCGTCGCCCCAGTCGTAACTGACCGCCACCTTGATGGTCTGCTCCCGGTGGGAGAAGCGGCCGTTCTGCATCCCCCCGCCGAAGAACTGCTCCTTGGGCCCCCGGGACAGCACCTGCGTCGTCCTGGTCCCGTCCCAGGTGGGGCCGACGGCCTCCTCCCAGATCAGCGACGAGTCGTCGGGCTGGTAGAGGGCGAAGCGCAGACGGGCCTTGTAGGCCCGCAGCGCCAACGACCGGGTCTGGAGCAGGTAGTAGGCGCCGGCGTCGGTCACCCGGGGGCTCACCCCGGGGTAGTCGTGCTTGACGACGACGTCGGCGGCGGGTGCGCCGTCGCGGTCGGGCGGCGCGTTGGCCGGGTCGGTGAAGACGCCGTCGGGCGCCATCCAGATCCGGAACACGTCGTCGGTGTAGAAGACGATCTGGACCCGCATCGTCAGCGCCAGGAGGTCGACCGTGTTGCCCCGAACGGTGAAACCGGTGACGGGGCCCGGCGACACCCCGCCGGGCCGCACCGCCGGTGCGTCCCCCGCCCGGGCCGTCACCGTCGCAAGCAGCGGAAGGCCGCAGGCCAGAGCGACGAGGAGCGCGACGAACAGCCGGTGTCGGTGCGGCCCCCGCAGCAGACCCATTGCGCCCTCGTCTTCGCCCGCTCCCTCGGGCCCTCAGAATAGGCGAGCGCCGCCGGGCCGTCACCGGCCCGGCGGCGTGGTAGACAGAGTTCCCTATTGGGGCGGGAAGATGGCGAACCCGGGGTGGTACGTCGGGTTGTTGACACTGAGGGTCGGCAGGCTCCCACCCGATCCCGGGTGCGGCGTCGACGTCAACCCGGTGCTGAAGAAGTTTCCACCCACGTAGAGGCCGTCCGGACCGGCCAGCATGAACGACGGGCCCTCGTTCGAGTCGGCCTGACCGTGGAAGTCATTCGGGCCGGTGACGAGATTGCCGTTGACGTCCCAGGCGCCGAGGTGACGGTTGTTGACCCAGCCGGGCACGCCGATGCAGGCGGTCGGCCCGCTGTTCGGCGGATGCATGCAGGCCACGTTCTTGAGGTCAGGGTCGTTCGGGTCGTACGGCTTGCTCCATTCGGCGTCGAAGTGGCCGCCGAGGTAGACGTGCGACGCGGTCACGGCGATGCCCAGGGCGTCGCCGTCGACATTGCCCATCCAGTCACGGTCGTTCTTGCCGATGGTGAAGGCCGCGACGGCGCCGCCGCCGCCGCCCTCGGCCCCGTAGACCTTCGTCCCGTCCGGCGAGAGGGCGAGCTGGAAGACGGGGCGGTCGTTGATCGGCTGCCACGGCGACAGGCTCCCGTCCCGGGCGCTGACGGCGATGATCCCGCCGTGGTTGCAGACCGGCTCACCGGGGTTCCCGCATGACGGCGAGTTGCTGAAGTTGACGAAGTCCCCGCCCAGGATGAGCGTCTGCCCGTCCGGCGTCGCCTTGATGGAGTAGATCACCCCCGGGGTTGCTGACGCCGTGCCGCGCCGCCCGGCGTAGGAGCCGTTGTCGTAGGGCGGCGGGTTGAAGCCGGTGATGAGGTTGCCGCTCAGGTCGAGGGCGACGATCCCCGGGTAGAGCGGGCAGTTGGCGCTCGCCCCGCCGGTGTCGGGGCAGGTGGCGCCGTTGACGCCCCAGTGGGTGAACGAGCCGCCGACGTAGACCCGGTCGCCCACGGCGTCCAGGGAGTGGACGGAGGCGCTGGGGCCGCCGTTGATCGTGAAGCTCGTGTCGAACGTGCCGTCGTCGGGCTGGCCCTCGTCGAGCTTCAGGGCCGCGAGGCGCCTGAACGTGTGCCCGTTCACGTTCATCACCCGGCCGCCGATGTAGAGCCGCTTGCCGTCGGGCGACACCGCCAGGGACTCGACCGTGCAGGCCGACGAGTTGCTCGGATCGAGGGTGGGGGCACAGTCCCCGCTCGGGGCGATGACCGCGTTCCTCGTGAAGAAGGAGTTGGGGATGGGCCGGCCGGTCTTGGCGTCGAGCTCGGCCAGGTACCGCATGGGCGGGTTGGACGGGTTCTCGGGCTTCACGCCGGTGTCCCACCCGTCGGGGAAGAACCCGCCGACGAAGATCCGGTCGCCGACCTGGACGATCCCCCGCACCTCGTTGGCGTAGTTGGGCGAATTGGCGGCGTTGCAGGGGTTCTGATGCGCCGCCTGGCCCGGCTGGGGCTTCGGCGCGTTGCCGCACACGATCCGGAACGGATGGCTGGGGTCGACCTTGGTGGCGGGGCCGGTCCCGTACGTGCCGGCCACCGGCTCCGAGGCGTAGCTCAGCACCGCATTCGTCGGGGGGACGGTGGTGACGGTCGTGTCGGTGCTGGGCACGGGCACCGACCCGCCGGCGGCCGGGGCACCGGGCCCGCCCGGCGCGGCGCCCGCGGCACCGGCGGGCAGCACAGCCATGCCGACGATCGGGCGGGTGAGGGTGCCGGACGGGTGGCCGAGGTCGGCGGCGTCGCCGAAGGCGGCCAGCGCGCCGTCGGCGCCGACGGCCCAGTAGCCGGCGCCGCTCGAGGTCGGGGCGACGGCGGCCACGGAGTGGAGCGCGGAGGCCGAGCCGAGGGCCGCGGCGTCACCGAAGGGGAAGATCTTCCCGTCGGAGCCGACGATCCAGTAGCCCTTGCCCGACGGCGTAGGGGCCATGCCGGAGATCGGCTTGGCCAGCGCCGTGGCGCCGGCGGAGCCGAAGAAGGGAGCGTCGCCGAAGCTGAAGATGCCGCCGTCGGTCGCCACCATCCGGTAGCCGTGGCCGCTGGCCGACGGCGACATCCCGGTGATCGGCTTGTTGAGCTTGATCGACCCGGTGGAGCCGACGAAGCCGGCGTCACCGAAGGCGAAGATGCCCCCGTCCGACGCCACCAGCCAGTACCCCTTGCCCGACGGCGTCGAGGCCATCCCGACGATCGGCTTGTTGAGCTTGATGGCCCCGGTCGAGCCGAAGAACCCGGCGTCACCGAAGGAGAAGATGCCTCCGTCCGACGCCACCAGCCAGTAGCCGTTGCCGGACGGGGTGGCCGCCATGCCGACGATCGGCATGTTCAGCTTGATCGCGCCCGTCGACCCGAAGAACTGCGCCCCGCCGTAGTTGAAGATGCCGCCGTCGGAGGCGACCATCCAGTAGCCGGGGGACGGGTTGGACGCGGCGCCCGCCGGAGTGGACCCGCCCGATGTGAGGAGCGGTGTCAGCCCGGTGACAGCGAGGACGACGAGGGCGACGAGTCCACGCCGGAGGCGGGAGGGGGGTGAAAGGTACATAACACTCCGTTCGGCACAGGCGGAGGGAAGCGGCCCAGGGGGGTAACTCACGTGAAATACGCCTTGTTCGGGCAGAACTCCTGCTCGCTTGTAACGATCCTGTTTCCGAAGGCCATCAGGCCGCCCTCAGCTTCCAGCCTTCCCTCACCGCTCAGGGCGAGCCGGCGCCGCCGAACTCGTCGCCGGTCTCCCGCATAGCCTGGGCGAACACATGGAGCATCTGCGGCGCCGACCGGGGCGGGTCGACCATCTGGCCGAGGGCGGTGGCCATCCGCCAGATGACGCCGGCGGCGGTGACGGCGAGGTCGGCCGGCTCGAACGTCCGGAGGAACACCTCGACTGCCTCCTCGTCGCCGGCGCCGGCGGCGATGGCCAGGCTGAGGACGGCGTCGACCTGCTCGGGGTCGGGTTGATCCATGTGCGCCATCCTGGCATGGCGGTTCCCGGGGGTGGGTAGCCTCCCGTCCGGCCCTCGGCGGGCGGGGCACACACAGGAGGGGGGCGGCGATGGCGCACGAGCAGGACCTTCACGACCGCGGGCTGGGCTTCGACCTCGAGACGCTCCTCGGGCGGCGGAGGGCGCTCAAGCTCCTGGCCGGCGCCGGGCTCCTGACGCTGGCTGGTTGCGCCGGGAGCAGGACCCACGAGTCGTCGGGAACGTCGTCGTCCACGGCGACGACGACGTCGGGTACCGGCGCCTCGACCACGGCGACGACCGCGGCCGGGTCGGCGGGGAGCACCGGGTCGGCCTCCGACTGCACGAGCGCCATCCCCGAGGAGACGGGCGGCCCCTACCCCGCCGACGGGACCAACGGGCCCAACGTCCTCCGGCAGAGCGGCATCGTGCGGAGCGACATCCGCTCCAGCTTCACGGCGTCGACCGGGACAGCCAAAGGCGTGCCGCTCACGATCAACCTCACGATCCTGAACAAGAACAAGAACTGCGCCGCGCTCAGCAACGCGGCGGTGTACGTCTGGCACTGCAACCAGGACGGCCTGTACTCGCTGTACAGCCAGGGCGTCCGGGACCAGAACTACCTGCGGGGCGTGCAGACGACGGACAAGAACGGCCGGGTCACATTCCAGAGCATCTTCCCGGCCTGCTACTCCGGACGCTGGCCCCACATCCACTACGAGGTCTACCCGAGCCTGTCCAAGGCGACGACGGCTTCGGGCAAGATCGCCACGTCGCAGATCGCGCTGCCGGAGGACACCTGCCGGCTCGTCTTCGCCACCGACGGCTACCGCTCCAGTCTGAGCAACCTCTCCCGGGTCACGCTGGCCACCGACAGCGTGTTCGGCGACGGGTACAGCCGCGAGCTCGGGACCATGGGGGGCAGCGTGGCCAAAGGCTTCACGGTCGAGCTGTCGGTGCCCGTCAGCGCCTGACCAGGACCCCGGGGGCCACGACGGGGTGGTCGGAAAGCTCGGTCCGCACCGGCTCGAGGCCCCGACCGCGCTGGAACCCGTAGAAGGTCATCGAGACGAGCCGGGGCGTGTAGACCTGGATGGTCAACGCCTGCGTGCGGCCGGCGTTGACGACGTCGTGCACATGCTCAGGCCCGAAGGCCGCCACCGCCCCGCGGTCAAGGCGCCGCTGGCGCAGCCGCAAGGCGGAGAGGCCGGCGGCCCACGTCTCGACCAGCTGGCCGGCCACGACGCACAGGGCCCCGGAGGCTCCGCCGTGGTCGTGGAGCTCCACGTGTTCGCCGGCCGGCCAGCCCTGGAGCCAGACCTCGGACCGCTCGTTGACGGCGAGCGGCTCGACCCACCGGCCAGCGGCGTCGGGCCGGACGAGGCGGCGCCAGACTTCGGGCTGCTCCGCCCATCCCTGGGCGACGGAGGCGAGCCACTGCAGGGCCGGCGGACGGGCGCGGCGCGTCAGGACAGACATAAGGGGACCCCCAGCGAGTCATAGGAGCGTCCGGGGTGAACACTCCTACAGGAGTGTAACCCGAACCGGTCCGGATGGGAAGGGCGGGCGTCCGACCGGGTCGGCGCCCGGGGGCTCAAAGGCGCATTCGCCGCGAGTGCGCGGTCGGGCGGAGCCGGTTTGGAGGGTCCTCCCCCGTCCCCGCCAATTAAGGGAATGTGAAGGCACGCCTCCTCAGAAGCCTCATCGCCGAACGGGTCTCCTCCGAACCCGCCCCGGGTGAGGGCTGGACGGTCGGTGGGTGCCGGGACTGCGACACCCCGGTCTGGCTCTCGAACGCCTGGGTGGAGCTCCTCGCCGGCGATCCCGAGGCCGTCGCCTCCTGCTTCGACTGCGCCTGCGCCGCGGTGGAGGGCCCCAACTAGGCCGACATCCGGTGGTGCTGACCACCCCGGAGTGGGCAGACTGCAGGCGTGAACAGCTTTGACGCCCGCGCTCCCATCACGGTCGGGGACCGCCGTTACGAGATCCTCCGGCTGGCCGCTCTCGACGAGACGCTCGGAGTCACCCGGCTCCCCTACTCCCTCAAGGTCCTCCTCGAGAACCTGCTCCGCCACGAGGACGGCGTGACTGTCACCGCCGCCGACATCGAGGGCCTCGCCGGGTGGGCCGGGGTGCCTGGGGGGAGGCAGGTGAATCTCCCGAGCGGCGGCGACCGGGAGATCGCCTTCCGCCCGGCCCGCGTCCTGATGCAGGACTTCACCGGCGTCCCGGCCCTCGTCGACCTGGCCGCCATGCGCGACGCCGTCGCCGAGCGGGGCGGCGACCCGTCGGGTCTCGAGCCCGGCATCCCCGCCGACCTCGTGATCGACCACTCCGTCTCGGTCGACGTGTTCGGCGTCCCCGACGCCATCGTCCGCAACTCCGCCCTGGAGTTCGAGCGGAACCGGGAGCGCTACCAGTTCCTCCGTTGGGGCCAGCAGGCGTTCGACACGCTGCGGGTCGTCCCACCGGCGACAGGCATCTGCCACCAGGTCAATCTCGAGTACCTGGCCACCGTCGTCGCCGTCCGGGACGGTACGGCGTTCCCCGACACGCTGGTCGGCACCGACTCCCACACTCCGATGGTCAACGGGCTGGGCGTGGTCGGGTGGGGCGTCGGCGGTATCGAGGCCGAGGCGGCCATGCTCGGCCAGCCGATCTCGATGCTCATCCCGCCGGTCGTGGGTTTCCGCCTGGTCGGCGAGCTGCCCGAGGGGGCGACCGCCACCGACCTCGTCCTGACCGTGAC
>JAUZEX010000418.1 GCA_030838815.1 Actinomycetota bacterium | reverse complement strand
GGGCCTGGAGAGTTTCGACGGCGTAGACCTCGTCGGGCGGCATGTCAATCGCCTCCGCCTCGGCCAGGAGCTCGATGGCCTCTCCGTTCCGTCCGCTGATGGCCAAGACTCCGGCGAGGACGCCGATGGTGTGGGCGACGAACGGGCGGCGCCCGAGCTGACGGAAGACGGCGGCACCCTCGTAGCCGTAGTCGACGGCGAGGTGGACCCGGCCGCGCAGGCCGAGCACCTTGGTCAGGAACCAGGCGTAGACGCCGCGCATCTCCTCCGACCCGTCGGCGAGCGCCAGCCGGTACTGCCCGGTGGCCAGTTCCTCGGCCTCCTGCAGCCGCCCGGCGTGGATGAGGGCCTCGCAGCGCATCGAGGCGAAGATCTCGGGTGGCCAGTGGAGGGGCGGCCCGGTGAGGGCCTGCGCCGCCTCGTGGCCCCGGCTGCAGATGTCGAAGACCTCGGCGAGGCGTCCCATCCGGGACAGGCCGACGACGCTGAATAGGGAGGCCCAGGCGAGGGCTCGGCCTTCCGCCTCCCGGCAGACCGGTTCGGCGGCTTCGACCGCCGCCCGGGGCCCTTCGGTGCGCACCAGGATGGCGGCCCGCCGGGCGGCGATCTCGTAGCGCCAGGTCGGATCGGCGATCTCGGCCTCGGCCTCCGCGCCCACCCGCAGCGCCTCGTCCGAGCGGCCCAGGCCGTACTGGAGATTGTCCATCCGGGTGACGGCCACCAGTCCGCGCTGGGTGTCGTTGGCCGCTTGGGCGGCGATCGCCGCCAGTTCGATCTCGGCGTCGACGACGCGACCCTGGAAGCCGGCCATCTGGGCGGCACAGAACAGACCCTCGAAGCCGACCCCGGCCTCGACCGCCGCTCGGGCCAGGCGTTCGGCGAGGGAGAAGTCGTACCGCTGGCGGGCGACGCCGGCCGCCGACAGCATGAGGTCGCCCCGCAGGCCCTCACCGCTCTCGAGGTGCCAGGTCCCCACGCGGAGCGTGTCCTCCCGCCGCCGGGCGCCGGTGGCTTCCACGGCCTTGGCCAGTGACGCGGCGATGCTGCGGGCCCGCAACGGCGACAGCCGGGTCCGCAGCACCTCTCCATAGAGAGGATGAGCCAGATGGACCTCGAGTCGATGGCCACTCACCCGGCTGCCGAGGAGCCCGTGTCGCTCCAGCGCCTCGGCCAGGCTGACGTCGGCCAGCGACCGGAGCTCGGCTGAACCCAGCGGTTCGCCCAGCGCGACGACCTCGAGCAGCCACCGCTCCGGGTCGGTGAGACCGGAGAGGCGGGTCTCGACGAGTTCGACGAGGCGATCCGACGGCGTGAGCGGGGCGACCAATCGCCAGATGCCCCCCTGGTTGACGAGGGACCGGCTCTCCAGGGCGCCGACGACAAGCTCCCGGAGGTAGAGCACGTTGCCCTGGCAGCGCAGGACCAGACGGGCGACCGTGGCGCCGTCGATCGCGCCTTCGAGGACGGTGGCGAGCAGCTCTTCGATCGCCTCCGAGCTGATCCCGGCGAGGTCGAGGCGCTCCGTCAGGTCGTCCTTCCACAACGCCACGACAGGATCCGGGGTGGATTCCCCGAGGCGGACCGTGGCGACGACGAACGCCAGCCCCGTGACGACGAGGTGGTGGAGGAGCGTCGCCGAGGCATGGTCCAGGAGATGGGCGTCATCGACGCAGAGGACGAACCGTTGGCCGCCGAAGCGCTCGGCCAGGGCCGCGCAGCACCGGCGCAGGAACTCGCCCTGACCTTCGACCGCTTCGATCGCTTCGGGATCAGGAGGGGGCAGGAGCGGTGCGAAGGCGCCGAAAGGCAGGTGGGCGGCCGAGCGAGTGGCGCCGACCCGGGCGTGCGGCAGGCCGGAACTCTCGGCCACCGCCAAGCATTCGAGGAGCAGGCGCGTCTTTCCGACACCGGCCGAACCGGCGAGGACGACGCCCCCGGTAGCACTCGAGCGCATCAGCCCCGTCAGGAGCCGCAACTCTCCGCCACGGCCGACAAGTGGCCAGTTCACCCGCATCACATCGCCTGACGACCCCCCCTCACTTCCGACGACAACTGTCGCGCGGCAACCCCGGTTAGGCGATCCTAACTCGGCACATCGGCGGTCCGAAGGCGCGTGAGCTCCCGCTTGAGCTCGGTCAGGTCGGCGGACTGTTCCTCGAAGATCTTGATGTACTCGGTCTCGACCTTCTGAAGCCGCTTCTTGGCCAGGAAGCTGTTGATCCGCAGGCCGAGCAGGACCGGGTGGAGCGGGGCGAGCAGGTAGTCCTCCGCCCCGAGCTCCAGGCTGCGGACGACATCGTCGGCGCCATCGGGGTTCCCCACGACGATGACCGGGATATGCCAGACGCGGCTCTCGCACTTCAGCATCTGGAGGATCCCGACCCCGTCGGAGTCGCGGACGCCGAGGTCCAGGAGGATCAGGTCGAACGGCTCCTGGCCGAGGACGCTCACCGCCTCCTCGGCGTTCCGGGCGAGTCGGACGCGATGGTTCGTCCCGCTCAGGAGGTCCTGCAGCGGACTGCGGCGTCCGTCCTCGGCGGGGACAACGAGGGTCAGTGAGCCGGGCACGACCGAGACCATCGCAGGGTACGGCTGCGCCCCGCAGGAATGGCCGCCACTCCATTTGCTGAGCCCCCGACCACCAGCCCGGTGGTCCGGGCTCAGGGGGGCGGCGCTGGTGGCGTAGCGGTTCCCAAATGGAGCGGTCACCACTCTCCCGGTGAGTGGGAGCCGGTGCGCATGCTGCGCCGGACACCGAAGAGGGGGACGACATGCGGCTGGTCAGTGACCCGGGGAGGCGGACGGCGCTGTGAGCTTCGAGGCCATCGTGAACGGCGTCGCCGTGGGTGGCGTCGCCGCCCTGCTGGCGGTCGGCATCACGCAGATCTTCCGCGTGACGGGCGTCTTGAACTTCGCCCACGCCGGATTCGCCCTCGTAGCGGCCTACGTCTACGCCTGGCTCTACGACCAGGGCTGGACGCTGGCCGCCTCGGCCGCCGCTGCGGTGCTCGTCGCCACGCTCCTCGGCACCGCCGCCGAGCTGCTGGTGCTGCGGCGGCTCGAGTCCGCTTCGTTCACGAGCAAGGTCATCGTCACCCTGGGCCTCTACCTCTTCTTGCAGGGGCTCGTACTCGAACGCTTCGGTTTCGTGCCGAAGAAGGCGCCGCTCCTCATCGCCGGGGGCGTGACCATCGGGCATCTGCGGGTCGGTCACCAGCAGCTCCTGATCCTGGCCGTCGCCTTCGGCAGCGTGGTGGCACTGCACCTGTTCTTAGAGCGGACCCGACTCGGGCTGGCCTGCCGGGTCTGCGCCGAGAACCGGGACATGGCCGGCATGCTCGGCATCCCCCGGCGCTTCGTGTCCACCGCCAACTGGACCGTCGGCGCCTTCCTGGCCGGGATTGCCGGGGTCCTCATCGCCCCGCTGA
>JAUZEX010000927.1 GCA_030838815.1 Actinomycetota bacterium | reverse complement strand
GACCCTGTCGTCTCAGCGTCGGCCCACGAGATGGATGGTGACCGACCGGCAGTTGTTGGCCGGCACCGGATCGGCTTGGCCGCTCAGGTTGGTGGTGCAGACCTCGAAGGTGGCCTTGCGGATGTGGCCGGTGGGGGCGGCGGCCCGCACCACGAAGGTGGTGGTGAACCGCCGGCCGGACGGCGGCGCCCCGTACTCGCAATCGTTCGGCCCGTCGGGGCTCACCCCGAAGGCGCAGGTGGCCGATCGGGCGGTGAGGCCGGCCACGTCGGAGGCGATGACGGCCTGGTCGACCTGGCCCCGCCCGTGGTTCACGGCGACCACCGTGACGGTGACCAGCTGGCCGGTGGTGGCCGTGGTGTCGTCGGCCTTGACCGACACGACGGCCAGGTCCCGGCCGGCGGCCGCCGCCTGGGCCGCACCGGACAGCAGCAGGGGCAGCGACGCCGCCAGGGCCAGGGCCAGGGCCACGACGCGCCGTCTGCGGCTGCGCCGTCCGGGGCTCGCGATGTGCGTCCGTGACTCAGTGGACATGGACGGTCACCGTGTAGTGCTGCACAGGCGAGCAGGCCATGGCCTCGCCGCAGGTGGTGCGGGTGGCGGTGACGGTGGCGGTGCCGGCCTTCCCGGCCGTGTAGGTCTGGGTCACGGTGCCGCAACCGCTGCCCGGGAACGAGGGGCAGTTCGTGCCGGGGCCGGTCTTCGGCCCGCCGTCGGCGGCCACCACGGCTGCGTCGCTGGCGGGGTTGAACTGCCAGTAGGTCGAATGGAGCGTCACCTGGAGGTGGTCACCCCGGGCCAGCGTCACCTGGGAGCCGTTGGCCGACTCATCGACCTTGACCGTGGCGGGGGGCGGCGGAACGCAGGCCGCCCCGGGCGGACACCAGGCCTCGACCGTCGCGGCCAGCAGGGTGCCCTGATGGGTCTTGTCGTGGGCCGAACTGAACCGGGCCCGGAGCCGGGCCTGGCCGCCGGCGACCTGGCGGAGCGCCTTCGCCGCGGCCGGGTTCTGGGCCACGATGCGGTAGTGGGCGACGTAGTTGGCGCACAGCATGCCGGCGCCGGTGGGGCAGGGCTGACCGACGTAGTCGAACCGGCCGCCGTGGCGCTCGACGCGGCCGATCCACGTCTGCGTCTTCGACGGCTTGGCCTTCACCGCCGCGTCGGCGGGACCGACCGCCAGGGCGCTGACCGCCAGGGCGACCACCGCCACCCATTTCACGAAACGGACATTGCTCACGAAATTCCCCCTCTGAATGTCTCACCGACGCCCGCCCAGCAGACGCGGTCCCCAGACTTGACAGCCGTACAGTGGCGCCGGAGGGATGAAATCAACCGGACCGCCCAACGGCCGCCGTTCAGGGCGCCGTCAGCCGCAGCGCCAGCGGCGCACCGAGGTGGAACACCGCTCCCAGGCTGGGGGCGGTGGCGGCATTGCCCAGACGGGGAGGCCGGGCCGCCCGTCGATGCTGCGCAGCCGGCGAGTGTGGTCGACGGGGATGAGAACCGGGGCAGCCGGGCGTCGCCGGCCTGACGGGGCAGTCGTGCCGGATTGTGTTTGACGGCATGGCTCCCCTCGGGGGCAACGGCGGAGTTCGTGGGGTACGCGATCCACGTAGCCGAGGGCTGTCGGATCGACCGGCCGCGCCACCGCGGCCGGGACAGAACGATGACGGCCGCAGCCCGGTGCAGGGCTTCAGCCGTACGGATGCACATGGTGCCTGGCCATGGCGGTCACCGCTGCCCACGTCGGGGGGGATGACGCAGGACCGAACGGCAGGCGATCGTCGCATTGTCGGACTCGCCGGACCGGTGGGTCCTGGGACGAACACCGGAGATTGTTCCGGCCCGATCTGGCACGCACCGTGAATGTCGGTCACACTGGCAACTTCTTCAACAACGATGAAACCGGGGGTTGGTATGGCTGCAAAGTTCGAGATCCGTTCGCCGAAAGCGGGCGAGTTCAACTGGGTTCTGCTCAGTCAGGGCCGGACGTTGGCGGCGGGCGAGTCGTACACCCGCAAGGTGTCGTGCGTGAACGCCATCGAGTCGGTCCGCAAGGCGGCCCCGACGGCGGCCGTCGACGACACCACCGTGAAGGCCGCCGCGGCCAAGACCGGGGCGTCGAAAACAACGAAGACGGCGAAGACGGCGAAGACCGCCGGGCGCAAGATCGCGGCCAAGGCGGCGAAGACGGCGACCGCCGCGGTCGGCGGCGTGGCGACCAAGGGGGCCGCAGGCGCGGCGAAGACGACGGCCAAGGCCGCGGCGAGGACGGGCCGGGCGGCGGGGAAGGTCGCGGCCGGAGCGGCGAAGAAGGCTGCGCCCCGCAAGCGCACCACACGAGGCACCTGACCGACCGCGCCCCCGGGTCGGCTTCCGTTCCCCTCACCACCGGGGCTCCCGGCACCGCTTCGCCGTCGCGGTGTCGCTCACCGATGGGCGGCCCGACGGTCGACGACACCAGTCGCCCTACAGGTCAGCGAACCGTGTCAGGTGCTCGAGGAACGCCAGTCGGATCTTGGCCGTGGGGCCGTTGCGATGTTTCGCCACGATGACTCGGCCACCCCTCTGTCCGTCGAGTCGGAGTTTTGTGACAGTCGCGGGTCCTCCGCGTCCGTCACGCCACCCACCCGCGCAACCAAAAACCAACTCGACCTCGAAGAGTTGCGATTGCTCCGCTTCCGTTGCGATGGGTTGTAGTATGACGGGGTGGCCGGTGGGGAACCGCGGCCCCAGCTGGGGGCGGATGATCCGACGATGTATCTCGCCGACGCGGCACGGCTGCTCGACATCAGCTCGGCCGCGGTGCGCAAAGCGGGTGACGGCGAAACAGCCGTCGATCCGCGGTCTGGCACCGAAGACTCCGCTCAACCCGACCGGGCAATGGCTCGTGTCGGTCGCCGACGTGGAGGCGGATGCCCGCCTTCGGAACCGGTCCCTCCCCCCCGCCGCCGGGACCTCTCCGGCGCCGGTACGGACTGCCGACGGCGACGCTCTCTCCACCGCTGACCTCCGGGTCGAGCTCATCCGAGCCGACTATGTCGACGCTCTCAAGGCCCAGCTGGCCCGCCTGCTCCTCTGCGCCCCGTTC
>JAUZEX010000926.1 GCA_030838815.1 Actinomycetota bacterium | reverse complement strand
GAGGTCGTGGCGGTTGAACTTCCACTCGAAGGGCCTGGCGGCTTCCTCGTAGCGATGCTCGAAGGCGAGGAGGCGGTGTTCGACCTCGGCCAGGTCGGCGAAGTCGTTGGGGGTGAGGACTTTGCGTTGGATGACGGAGAAGTAGATCTCGACTTGGTTGAGCCAGCTGGCATGGACGGGAGCGTGGACGAGGTGGGCGTTGGGCCACCTCTTTGCCAGTCGGTCGATGGAGGTAGCCGCGGTGGCTGCTGCCGTTGTCGACCACCCAGAACACGCGTCGGGCCGAGGTGCAGAGCTCGACGCTCATGACCTGGTCGACGAGGTGGGTGCAGGGCTCGATGGCGGTGGTCGCCTCGCAGCGCCCGAAGACTTTGGCCCGGTGGCAGTCCCAGGCGGCCAGGTAGGCGAGGGAGCCGCCCCGTTCGTACTCGTGCTCGACGCGCTTGGGTCGGCCGGGGCCGGGGGAAAGGGTGGGGTGGCAGCGTTGGCGGGCTTGGATGGAGGTCTTCTCGTCGGCGGAGACGACGAAGTCTTTGCGGCCCAGGGGCTTGCCTTCCCAGACACGGGCGTAAAGGTCGAGGACGCGGGCGGCCTTGGCCTCGAAATTCGGGTCCCGGGGGAAGGTCCAGCTCCGATGCGCCCAGGGTCGTATGGCGTCCTCGGAGAGGCACCGCCAGATCGTCGCCCCCGAGATCTCGGCCACGATTCCCTGCCGGATCACTTCTGAGCGGATGTCGGGAACATGGAGGCGCGAGAGAGGCAGACCGAGGCGACTGGGCAGTTCCCAGGCCATGGCCTTGACGTCGATGGCCGCCTCAGGGGGAAAGAGGCGGGGTCGACCGGCCCGGGCGCGTTCCTCGAGGCCGGCCATCCCCTCCTCGAAGAACCGCTTGCGCCACTTCGAGACGATCTCCCGGCGGGTGTCGAGATGGGCGGCGATCTCATCGTTACCCAGCGCGGCCGCAGCCAAGAGCACGATCTTGGCTCGGATCACGTCACAATACGGCAACGTATAACGGCGGGCCCGCGCCTCAAGCAGCGTGCGCTGCTCAACGCTCAACTCGATGGTGTAGGGGCTCGTCCTGGGCATCGGCACCCCCGTCTCGGGGGAGAGCGTACTTTACTCAGAGCCCCAAACTTACGTTATTGTAATTATGACGAGGGGTACTAAGTGAGAAATGCAACTGGAGCGATCTTCGTGTCGGGAGGGGAGCGCGGCGGCAATCCTGGGGTGCGAGGGCGTGGGCCCACGGCGTTGGCCACCGTCTATGCAACGAGCGTCAAGCTGCCGAACTGAATACGCTGTCGCTCCGTCGCCGGTGAGCGCTCCCGGCCCGAGTACGACTCTCAAAGGACCGTGCTACTCGCTTTCCAAGAGAGGCTCATCTAGACAGCCCGAGCCGCCCGCGGCTCTTGTCGCTGCTGTGGAGCTGACCATCGTGAGCAGCCTACGAACCTTGTAACTATCTCCACCGGTTGCGGCGAGCGATCCTTCGGCGGACCGGAGCCACCTCTCTTTGAGGCGCCATCGACTTCAAAAAGTTCTAAATTGGGACAAACGGGGCTTTACGCGTTCAGGTGGAAGGACGCATCTCCAGGGTCTCGAATTCTCCTAACGAAACTGCGGAACACAGACAGCAAGCAAGATGGGCGGAGTTCGTCGCCTCCCGCAACCAAACTGGAGCCAATGAACATCCACGATTTCTCTGCTCAAGAGTCGCAGCTACGAAAAACGGCTGGACGGTGGATCAGCGGCTGCCTGCTTGCCGCCGTGGTCCTGTGGTTGCTTGGGGCGTCGAGGTTCGCTGTCTTCAGCCTTGTCTTCGCGTTCTCGTTTGCCGTGCTCGGGTGGGGTCCGAGCGAGCAGCGGATTCCGCCAGACGCGCCGAACAAACCGCGCCGGATTGCGGCCCCGGTGAGCGCCGCCACAGTCTTCTTCGGGCTCGTCGTCCAGACGCTTGTTCTGCTTCCCTATCCCCAGTACATGATTCTCTCTGCAGTGTTGCCCGTCGGCTTCGCCCTCACATGGCTGCTGGCCCGTCGCTGGCCGCGGTTCTATCCGCCGTCGCCGTAAACGGTCGTCTCTTGCGCCGGGCGCCTGGCCGCCTCGCCCATAATCGGCGGAAAGGCCGGTTCGGAGGCAGCCAAATCATCTTAGGTAACGGCTGTACCTGAACCTCGATCTACGGTTCGCTGATGTCCATGGGGTGGGGGTGGATGGTGTGAGTGCTGTTGGCCGTCGCTGACGGTGAAGGGGGTTGCGGCGCAACGTTTTTTGGCTGGAGGGCCCGGTTCCGCGGAACCGTTTCCGGTCGTGCCAGGGCGGCGCCCGTTTCGGGGGCGCTCGGGCGGCTGGCCGCTGGGTCGGTCACGCAGTCGGGGGGAGTTGACGAAGCCGGATGGGGGCGTCGTCGAGGGGCCGCTGCCAGGGCCAGCGGGCGGGGAGGGTGGAGGGGTCTGGCGCGGGCTGATCGGGTGAGCCGGCCGGGAAGGGTGCGGTAGCGGCGGCGGATGGTCTTGGCCACGATGGGACCGTTGATCTGCAGGGCCGAGGGCGGCGATCCAGCGGAGGAAGTAGTGGGGTGTGAGCCGTCACGGAATTCCCCAGTGGTTGGGTAGTTCCGTCAAATAATTTCCCACCTCGCCCGTCAAGTAATTCCCCAGTCGGGCGGGGTTGGGGGGCATCCCCGTCTTGGTCTCGTGTCCCATCAACGCTCGCCCTGTCGTCAAGGCAGGGAGAGCCGCAGGGAGATCGTTCCCCGGCTCAATCGGGCTTGGTGAAGGCGGACGCCGTCGTGGCCCCTCGCAGGCCATGAGTTCAGGCCGCTCGCCTTTGGGCGCGCATCTCGACATGGACGCACGCCCAGTCCGGCACCTGAAATCCTGGACCCATTGAGGGGAGAGCCGGTGCGAAGCGCTCGACCGCTGCTTTACTGGTGCCATGGCGACCGCTGAACAGGTGAAGGCTCTCTGGGCGGCGGCGCCGGTGGGCCAAGGCGGAGGGTGTGAGCTTGGTCGGCCCGGGCGGGTTCGGATAGGGCGGTGCCGTTGACCCCCTGACCGGCGTCGACGACCTGGTCATGCAGTTGGTCGGGAACAACGAGGACGGTGCCACCACCGAGGGCGGCACCCCAACCAGCCACCTCAATGCCACGGAACGGGAAGCGCGCTCCCGGATGGGGGAACAGTGGCGTCTGCTCCACAGCCGGTTCGCGGCGGAGCGGGCCCAGGGACGGATCGACGAGGAGGACGCGTCCCGCTTGTACGGCGAGTTGCTCCAGGCCGCGCCTGACGACGTCGACGCCCCGCGGCGCGACCTCGGCGCCGTCGCCGCCGAAATGGCGGCCATCGAAGCCCGGATCAACGACGCGGTCGCGCGCCGGCGGGAGGCGGTCACCGCCGACGTGTCCTCAGCGGTGGCGGACCGGACGGTGACCGGACCATGGGCCGCGAAGCTGGCCGAGCTCGTCACCAGCGAAGAGTTTGGCGCCGCCGAGGAGTACCTCCACCGCGCCATGGCCGGCGAGCCCGCCCCGCTCGAGGCCGACAGCGAAACGGAACGACTGATCGACCTGCGAAGCCTCCCGGAAGCGTGGCCGGCTGGAATCGACGACCAGGTGGTGGCCGCCGCCGTCGCCGGAGGGACGGCCGGGCCGGTTGATTTCGGTAGCGTCCCCGAGATCAGCCGGACCCCGGTGGCCGAGGCGCTGTCAACGTGGCTGGCCTTGTCACGCGGTCCTCGACCGCAACCCGAAGACCTCGACCGGCTCCTGTACCCCGTGCTCCGCCTCCTCGGACTCATCGCCGCAACGACCGGGCGGACCGCTGAGCTCCGGAACGCGTCAACGAAAGGCCGCTGGTTCGTCGATGTCCACGGCGACAAGTCTGGTTACGCCTTCGTCCCCGAGTACGGGAGCCGGGCCCAAGGGCGGCGTCGGTTCATGCTGTGCTGGGACACGGATCTGCCGATGTCGCAAATGTGGGACCTCGCTTCTACCAACGCCCCCGCTGACCAACCCGTCTACGTCTTGTGGATGGGCATGCTGTCCACCCAGGCCAGGATCCAACTGGCCAATGAGGCCCGCCGGCGCGGTGGCGGCGAAGTCGTCGTCATCGACGACGCCGTGCTCGTCCGGTGTGCCGAGGTGGGCAAACAGGCCTGGGATGTGACCATGAGGGCCGTGCTCCCATATGCGTCGCCGAACCCGTATGACCCCGATTTCCTCGTCAACACCCCCGAGGAGATGTTCTACGGCCGCCGCTCCGAACGGCAGCGGGTCGCCCAACTGTCTGGGACGTCGTTCATCTCCGGCGGCCGGCGGTTCGGCAAGTCGGCGTTGCTTCGGTCCGTCCAGCAGTCCCTGGCGGGCACCGACGTGGTCGCCCTCCTCATCGTCATCCAACATGTCGCGGCCGTCGCTCCCAACGACCCAGCCGAGTTGTGGCCGGTGGTCGACTCCCGTCTCATCGAGGCGAAGGTCCTACCGGCGGGAACAGCCGGAACGGGCGACGCCGTCGCCGCCGGAATCAGGGCCTGGCTGACGAAGAACCCGGAACGTCGCCTCCTGCTCCTCCTCGACGAATGCGACTTCTTCCTGCGGGCGGACAGTAAATCCCGGTTCCGCAACGTCGTGCTGCTCCGCGACCTAATGAGCGACGCCGGCGGTCGGTTCAAGGTGGTGTTCTCCGGCCTCCAACATGTCGCCCGGTACCGGAAACTCCCGAACCAGCCCCTGTCGCACCTGCCGCAACCACTTGTCATCGGACCGCTCGACCCGTCCTCGGCCGCCAACCTCGTGAGGCGTCCGTTGCGCGCCATCGGCTGG
>JAUZEX010000925.1 GCA_030838815.1 Actinomycetota bacterium | reverse complement strand
GCCCAGGAATTCGCGGGGCCCGTGGAGGTGGATCACCTGCTCCTGGGCGGTCCCGTGGCCGTCCACGACGGCCACGGTGCCGTCGAGGACCACGTAGAGGTCGGTGACGATGTCGCCTTCCCGGAACAGCACCTCGCCGGCCTCGGTCCGGCGGCGCTCGCCGAAGCGGGACAGCAGCGCGATCTGCTTGTCGCTCAGACGGGGAGCGACCCCGCCCTCATCCGATGGTGATTCGGTGTCCGGCTCCATGCGCCGAGCGTTCCCCGTCCCCCGGTGGTGGGTATCCCGGGATCGCGTGGTTGGCCCGAACACCACGCGATCACGGGATGCCCGCCAAGGCCGGCGCAGCGCATGGTGGGCGCCGTGACGGCTCTCACCGACGGCCGGGTCGTGTCGATCGCCGGCCCGGTGGTCGACGTGGAATTCTTCCGACCGGACCTGCCGGACATCAACACGGCGCTGGAGTTCGACATCCTCGTCGACGGCCGGCGCGAGCCGGTGCTGGCCGAGGTCGCCCGCCACGTCAGCCGGGACCGCGTCCGGGCCATCGCCATGCGGGCCACCGACGGCCTCACCCGGGGGACGCCGGTGCGGGACACCGGTGGGCCGATCACCGTCCCGGTCGGCGACGTCGTGCTCGGCCACGTCTTCAACCTGCGGGGCGATGCCCTCGACAGCCCGACACCCCTTCCCGTCGGGGAACGGTGGCCGATCCACCGCCCTCCGCCTTCGTTCCCCGACGTGGAGCCCCGCACGGAGATGTTCGAGACCGGCATCAAGGTCATCGACCTGCTCGAGCCCTACGTGCGGGGGGGCAAGATCGGCATGTTCGGCGGCGCCGGCGTGGGCAAGACGGTGATCATCATGGAGATGATTCACCGGGTCGCCACCCAGCACGGCGGCGTGTCGGTCTTCGCCGGGGTCGGGGAGCGGACCCGGGAGGGGAACGACCTCTGGCTGGAGATGCAGCACTCGGGCGTGATCGGACGGGCGGCGCTGGTCTACGGGCAGATGGACGAGCCGCCCGGGGTCCGCCTCCGGGTGGGCCTGTGCGCCCTGACCATGGCCGAGTACTTCCGCGACGTGCAGCACCAGGACGTGCTCCTGTTCGTGGACAACATCTTCCGCTTCGTGCAGGCCGGATCGGAGGTGTCGACCCTGCTCGGTCGCATGCCGTCGGCGGTGGGTTACCAGCCGACGCTGGCCGAGGAGATGGGGCTCCTCCAGGAGCGGATCACCTCGACGAGGGGCCGGTCGATCACCTCGCTGCAGGCCGTCTACGTGCCCGCCGACGATCTCACCGACCCCGCCCCGGCCACCACCTTCACGCACCTCGACGCCACCACGGTCCTGGAGCGGAAGATCGCCGAGCTCGGCATCTACCCCGCCGTCGACCCGCTGGCGTCGTTCTCCAACATCCTCAAACCCGACGTCGTCGGGGAACGTCACTACCGGGTCGCGCTGCGGGTGCAGGAGATCCTGCAGCGCTACGCCGACCTGTCCGACATCATCGCCATCCTCGGGATCGACGAGCTGTCCGAGGAGGACCGCCTGGTCGTCACCCGGGCCCGGAAGGTGCAGCGGTTCCTGTCCCAGCCGTTCTTCGTCGCCGAGCAGTTCACCGGGCTGCCCGGCCGTTACGTCAGCACCGAACAGACCGTCGAGGCCTTCGGGAAGCTCATCGACGGCGAGCTCGACCACATCCCCGAGCAGGCGTTCTTCAACCGCGGCGGCCTCGACGACGTCCTGGCCGCGGCCGAGGACCTAAGGAGAACCGAGTGAGCAACGCGACCCCGCAGCAGCGAGAAGAGATCCCCCCTTCGGCCTGGCGCGAAGCGCTGGAGCTGATGACCAAGGAACACGAGGGGAACGAGGTCACGATCGAAGTGGTGGGCCGGGACCTCGGCGACCAGGAGGAGGTGGCGAAGCTGCCCCTCAACTACCTGGAGTACGACCCCAAGGACGATGTCGTCGTCATCGGGGTCGGAGGGCACAGCGCCCGCTTCCCGGTCATTCTGCGCCACATGATCCACCGGCCCCGGACCATCGCGGTGCACCCCCCGGCCCCGGCCACCACCCGCTCCGTGCTGGTGGTCGACCCCGACGGCGTCGAGACGATCGCCACCATGCACCGCCTGCCCGAGCTTCCGGGGTGACGGTCGTGTTCCAGGATGTGGTCGACCCGCTGGTGCGGTACCGCCCGTCGGGCGCGCCGGTGCTTTCGCTCTACGTCCCGATCCCCTACGAGCCGGGCGAGCTGAAGGGGGTGGAGGCGCGGTTCACCGATCTGCTCAAGTCGGTGCGGGAGCAGCTCGACTCCGAGGAGCTCGACCACGACGCCCGGGAGTCGCTCCGGTCCGACATCAAGCGCATCGCCGACGAGGTGGCCCCCGAGGCCGGCCGGTACAAGGGACGCGGCGTCGCCGTCTTCGCCTGCCACGAAGCCAACTTCTTCGAGCAGGTCGTCCTGCCCCGACCGGTGCGGGACCGGGCCGTCGTCGACGCCACCCCCTACGTGCGGCCCCTGCTGGCGGTGCTCGACGAGTCCCACCGCTACTGCGTCGTGGTCGTCGACCGGGAGCACGCCTGGATCTACGAGTTCTTCATGGATCAGCTGGAGGAGTCCGAGAAGGCCCACGGGCGGGCCCTGCGGGACCCCAACTACGCCGGCGGCTGGCAGGGCTGGAAGGAAGACACGACCCACCACAAGGCGCAGCTCCTGGCCCGCCGCCATTACCGGGAGGCGGCGGCCCGCGTCGACGAGGTCATGCGCCGCACCGGCGCCGAACTGCTCATTGTCGGGGGCCACCCCGAGACCGTGGCCGAGTTCCTCCCCTTCCTCCCCCACCAGCTCCAGCCCAAGGTGGCGGGCACCTTCACGGTCGATCCGGCCACCATGTCGCCGGGTCAGATCCGCCAACGGGCGGACGAGGTCGCCTCCGCCTTCGAGCGCCGGGAGGAGGAGCAGTTGGTGGCCGAGACGTTCGAGCGGCTCGCCAGCGGGGGCTTCGCCGCCGCCGGGCTCCAGTGGTGCCTCCTGGCCGTCAACGAACATGCGGTGCAACTGCTGCTCGTCCACGACGACGAGCAGGTGCCGGGACGGGTCTCGGACCGCTGCGGCTGGCTGGGACTGGACGAGGAGGACTGTCCGGTGTGCGGCGAGCCGACCCGCAGGACCGCCGACGTGATCGACGAGATGGCGACGGCCGTGATCGACACCGGCGGCCGGGTCGAGCAGGTCTATGCCGACACGGAGCTCGACCGCCACGTCGTCGCCGCCCGCCTCCGGTTCCCCGTCCCCGACCCGCGCTCCTGACTACGCGACCGCGTGGGGTTGGTCGCCCGTCCGGCAGGGGATCTGGGACGGGCTGCCGGAGGAAGGAGAGCCATGACCACCACCACGTTGACCGACACGGAGCTGCAGCCCCTGGACGACCGCATCGTCGTCCGCCCTTTGAACGCGGAGGAGCGCACGGCCAGCGGCCTCGTGATCCCCGACACCGCCCGGGAGAAGCCCCAACAGGGCGAGGTGCTGGCCGTCGGGCCCGGCCGCCGGTCGGAGGCCACCGGCCAGCTCATGCCCCTGGCGGTCGCGGTGGGCGACCGTGTCGTGTTCTCGAAGTACGGGGGGACGGAGATCATCTTCGACGGCGAGGACCTGCTGATCCTGTCGTCGCGCGACGCTCTCGCCGTGGTCGGAGGTGAGCTCTGATGGCCAAGGTGCTCGAATTCGGAGCGGACGCCCGCCAGGATCTCCTGGCCGGCATGGACGCCGTGGCCGACGCGGTCAAGGTGACGCTCGGCCCCCGGGGCCGCAACGTCGTGCTGGGGAAGCAGTGGGGCGCGCCGACCATCACCAACGACGGCGTGTCCATCGCCAAGGAGATCGAACTGGAGAACCACCCCCAGAACATGGGCGCCCAACTCCTGAAGGAGGTGGCGTCCAAGACGAACGACGTCGCCGGCGACGGCACCACCACCGCCACCGTCCTGGCCCAGGCCATGGTGCACGAAGGCCTGCGCAACGTGGCCGCCGGCGCCAACCCGGTGGAGCTCAAGCGGGGCATGGACAAGGCCGTTGCGGCCGCCGTCGAGGGCATCCACGCCTTGGCCCGGGACATCGACGGCCGGGACGACATCGCCAACGTGGCGTCGATCTCGGCCGGCGACGAGGAGGTCGGCACGGTCATCGCCGACGCCATGGACCGGGTCGGGAAGGACGGCGTCGTCCAGATCGAGGAGTCCAACACGTTCGGGATCGAACTCGACTTCGTCGAGGGGATGCAGTTCGACAAGGGCTACATCTCGCCCTACTTCGTCACCGACCCCGACCGCATGGAGGCCGTGCTGGAAGACCCGTACATCCTCTTCTACCAGGGCAAGATCTCGACCGCACGCGACCTGCTGCCTGTCCTCGAGAAGGTGCTGCAGGCGGGACGGCCGCTGCTCATCATCGCCGAGGACGTCGACGGCGAGGCCCTGGCCGCCCTCGTCGTCAACAAGATCCGGGGGACGCTCAACGCCGTGGCCGTGAAGGCCCCCGGCTTCGGCGACCGCCGCAAGGCGATGCTCACCGACATGGCCATCCTGACCGGTGGGCAGGTGATCGCCGAGGAGGTCGGCCTCAAACTGGAGAACGCCACGCTCGACCTGCTCGGCCGGGCCCGGAGGGTGGTCGTCACCAAGGACGACACCACCATCGTGGAAGGGGCCGGCGCGCCCGACGCCGTCCAGGGCCGGATCCGCCAGATCAAGGCCGAGATGGAGCAGACCGACTCCGACTGGGACCGGGAGAAGCTTCAGGAGCGGCTGGCGCGGCTGGCGGGCGGCGTGGCCATCATCAAGGTCGGGGCCGCCACCGAGGTCGAGCTGAAGGAGAAGAAGCACCGCATCGAGGACGCCGTGTCGGCCACCCGGGCGGCGATCGAGGAGGGAATCGTGCCGGGCGGCGGGACTGCGCTGCTCCGGGCCCGCCAGAACGTCCAGGACCTGGGGCTCGAGGGGGACGAGGCCATCGGGGCCCGGATCCTGTGGCAGGCCATGGAGGCGCCGACCCGCCAGATCGCCGTCAACGCCGGGTACGAGGGGGGCGTGATCGTGGCCAGCGTGGAGCGGGAGGACGGCGCCCGGGGCCTCAACGCCGCCACCGGCGAGATCGAGGACCTGGTGAAGGCCGGGATCATCGATCCGGCCAAGGTGACCCGGGCCGCGCTCCAGAACGCCGCCTCGGTGGCCGGGCTCGTGCTCATGACCGACGCCCTGGTGGCGGACAAGCCTGAGAAGGCCGGCCCGGCGGCCAGCCCGGACATGGGCGGCATGGGCGGCATGGGCGGTATGGGGATGGGCGGGTTCTAGCTCTCCCGACCTCGACACGAGCTGGAGGATCAGTGCGCATCGCCATCGTCGCCCCGCCGTGGGTGCCCGTCCCCCCGCCCGCCTACGGCGGTGCCGAAGCCGTGCTCGACACCCTGGCCCGCGGTCTGCGCCGTGCCGGCCACGCCGTGGTGCTGTACGCCACCGGCGACAGCACATGCCCGGTGGAGCGGGCCTGGACCTATGAGCAGGCCCTCGGTGTGGGCGTCGGTGGCATGGCGGCAGAGCTGCGCCACGTCATCGCCGCCTATGACCTGGTGCGCGAGGCCGACATCGTGCACGACCACACCGTGGTCGGGCCGGTCTACGCCGGGCGGTTCCCGGAGCTGGCGATGGTGACCACCAACCACGGGCCGTTCGACGCCGAGCTGGCCGCCGTCTACGGGGTCGTGACCGGCCGCGTGCCGCTGATCGCCATCTCCCACCACCAGGCCTCGACGGCGGGGGCGGTGCCCGTGGCCGGCGTCATCCATCACGGCGTCGACCTCGACCGCTTCCCGTTCGGTCGGGGGGACGGCGGGTACGCCCTGTTCCTGGGCCGGATGACGCCGGAGAAAGGGGTGCACACCGCGGTGGAGGTCGCCCGGGCGGCAGGTGTGCCGCTGCGGATCGCGGCCAAGATGCGGGAGGAGGCGGAACAGGCCTACTTCGCGGAGCGGGTCAAGCCACTGCTCGGCGGCGAGGTGGAGTATCTGGGCGAGGTCGGCAACGACGACAAGCTCGATCTGCTGTCGGGGGCGCTCTGCCTGCTCAACCCCATCGCCTGGCCCGAGCCCTTCGGCATGGTGATGGTCGAAGCGCTGGCCTGCGGCACTCCGGTGGTCGCCACGCCCCGCGGCGCCGCCCCCGAGATCGTCGACCAGGGCGTCACCGGCCTTCTGGCCCCCGACACCGCCGGCCTGGCCGCCGCCGTGGCCCGGGTGGGCGGCCTCGACCGGCACGCCTGCCGGCGATCGGTGCAGGAACGGTTCTCGATGGCCCGCCTGGCCGAGGATCACGTCGCCCTCTACGAGCAGGTGCTGGCCCGCCGAGCGGTGCAGCTCCAGCCGTCAGCGGCGTAAGCGGCCTACGTACAGCCCGCGTCAGACGGCCTGGGGCGGCATCCAGACCCTCGGCACGGTGCTGAACTCGAGGCGGTACTCCTCGAGGGCCCGGATCTCGGCGTCGGTGGCGGCCACGGTGTCGGCCCGGATGGCGGCGGCCCGGCTACGGCTGGCGGCCAGCGCGTCGCGGTCGCGCCAGATGGTCTCGGTCAGGGCCCGCCCGGTGCGACGGTGGACCAGCAGCACCTGGCTGCAGAACCCGTCGCTCTCCGTCAACCAGGGAAGGGCGGTGTCCTCGTAGCGGGCGATGGCCTCGTCCACCCGACGGGGGTCGATGTCGACCCGGGTCAGGCGTACGCCGGCGCCGGCCTCGGGGCGGGCCGGCCGGGTGGCGCTGGCCACCTCGTGCCGTTCCACCGAGACGGTGGCCACACCCCGGTGCACCGCTTCCTTCCGGAGCGGTGCCACTGCCCCTTCGCTCTCCCGCATGGCGTCGCCCGAGACCCAGAACGACTCCAGCATCATCACGGCCAGGTCGGGGATCTCCAGCAGGGCGACGCCCCGGCTCCCCGGGATCTCCTCGATGGCGGGACGGGCCTCGTGCTCGACGTACTTCACGACATCGCCGGCACAGGCGGGATCGAGCGTCAACAGACTCACTCGCGCGTGCTCCATTCGTCCACCCTGGCGCAGCTTCGCCCGGCCCAGCATCCCGCGAACGCGTAGTCCTCGCCGGGCTAGAGGCGTGGTCGAGCCTCCCCATCGCCGTGCTGCTCGTGCTGTCGTACCGGCAGACGATCAAGGCGACCCCGGAACTACACGTTGCTACAATGTAGGCAATGGCCACTCCCCGCTCCGTTCGCTTCGATGACTCGGTTGTGGAGCGGCTCGCGTCCTACGTGAGCCGGCACCCGGGTCTCACCGCCTCCTCGGTGGCTGCCCGCCTCGTCGACGAAGGGCTGCGGATGGAGGAGCATCCTGGGGTGATGTTCCGGGACGGACCGATGGGGCGGAGGGCTTCGCTGGTCGGCGGCCCGGACGTGTGGGAGGTCATCAGGGCGCTGCGTTCGGCGAGAACGGCCGAGCCCGCGCTGGACGAACCCGAGCTCCTCGACCTGGTGGCCGACAACACCGGTGTGGCGCTCCGGCTCCTGCGGGTGGCCGTGGGCTACTGGGCCGCCTATCCCGACGAGGTGGACGCACTGGTCGACCATGCCGCCCGCACCGACGATGCCCACCGCGCTGCCGCCGAACGGGCCCGGGGGCTGCTGGCCGGGTGAACCCGGCCCGACTGCTCCTCGACGAGATGCTCTCCCCGAAGATCGGCGCCGGCTTGGAGGCTCGGGGCCACGACGTGAACGCTGTCACTCAGCGGCCCGACCTGATGGCCCTC
>JAUZEX010000922.1 GCA_030838815.1 Actinomycetota bacterium | reverse complement strand
TCGGCGACATGGTCGACCTCGTCGAGCGCCCCCGCGCCCGCGGCGTCGCCGGCGCCGCCGCCGAGACCGCCTCGGCCGGGAACCGGCCCGCCCCCACCGGGGACGCGACGGCCCCGACCGGTCTCGCGTCCATCCGCCGCCGCGTTTCCCGCCAGCCCGGCCGCTGCTGCGACGCCGGCTGCGACGCCCCGCCGCCCCCCGCCTAATCTCGGGGCCGTGATCCTCTCCGATGCCTCGATCCGCAAGGAGCTGGCCGACGGGCGCATCGTGATCGACCCGCTCGACGACCGCGACGTCCAGCCCTCCTCCGTCGACCTGCGGGTCGACCGCTACTTCCGGGTCTTCCGCAACGACACAACCCCCTACATCGACCCGAAGCAGCCCCAGGAGGACCTCACCATGCTGGTGGAGGTGGAGGACGACAAGGCCTTCATCCTCCACCCGGGCGAGTTCGTCCTCGGCAGCACCCTCGAGGTCGTCACCCTGCCCGACGACCTGGTGGCCCGGCTGGAGGGCAAGAGCTCCCTGGGTCGTCTCGGACTGCTGATCCACTCGACCGCAGGGTTCGTGGATGCGGGCTGGTCCGGCCACCTGACGCTGGAGTTATCCAACGTGGCCAACCTCCCGATCGCCATCTACCCGGGCATGAAGATCGGCCAGATCTCCTTCATCCGCATGACGAGCCCGGCCGACCGCCCCTACGGCAGCGCCGAGACCCGCTCCAAGTACCAGGGCCAGCGAGGCCCCACCCCGTCCCGCTACTACCTGAACTTCGTCGACCCCGACGACGCCCGAGGTTAGATCGAGGGTCCCAAAAGGGAGCGTCCGATTTCGGACCTCTCGTCTCGGCCGGGCCCTGCCGCTGGGGTCACCAGGCCATGCAGGCGGGGCCGATGTTGCCTGGGTGAACCTCTGAGCGGTCCGCGCCGGCCCGGGACCGCCAGCCAAGCCCGTGACCGACCGATCAACGGTCCCGAAAAGGGTCGGCCTCTTTGGGACCGCTCGTCTGGAGCGGCCGCCCCGAGCCGGGCCGGGGGTGTGGCGAGGGTCGCGACCGGAGCGGGCCCGGAGCAGGAACGGGGATGGGGCGCGGAGCGGGTGTGGCTAGGCCGGTTCGGCGGGGCGGGCGCCCGGGGTCATGGCGGCGGAGGCGGCCCGGGTCGGGATGCCCTCGATGGCCTCGAGCAGGACCATCGAGATGTCGGACACCTTGACCTGCTCGTCGGCGCCCTTCTCCTTCACGCCGTCGTCCATCATGATCATGCAGAACGGGCAGGCCACGGCGATGCGGTCGGCGCCGGTGCCGAGCGCCTCTTCGGTGCGCTCGATGTTGACCTTCTTGCCCGTCCGCTCCTCCATGAACATGCGGGCGCCGCCGGCGCCGCAGCACAGTCCCCGGGTGCCGTTGCGCGGCATCTCCACGACCTCGACGCCGGCGATCGAGCCGATCACCTTGCGGGGGGCGAGGTAGACGTCGTTGTGGCGGCCGAGATAGCAGGAGTCGTGGTAGGCGATGCGCTCGCCGAGCGACGCCCCGGCCAGCGACAGGCGGCCGTCCTCCACCAGTTGGCTGAGGAACTGGGAGTGATGGATCACCTCGTAGCGGCCGCCGTAGTCGGGGTACTCGTTCTTCAGCGTGTTGAAGCAGTGGGGACAGCTGGCGATGATCTTCTGGACGCCGAGACCGTTCAGGGCGTCGATGTTCTGCAGGGCCAGCATCTGGAACACGTACTCGTTCCCGGAGCGCCGGGCCGGGTCGCCGGTGCAGAGCTCGTTCTGGCCCAGGATGGCGAAGTCGACGCCGGCCCGCTGCAGCAGCTTGGCCGTGGCGATCGCCACCTTCTTGTTGCGGTCGTCGAAGCTGGTGGCGCAGCCGACCCAGTACAGGTACTCGTGGCCGAGGCTCCCCGAGGACGGGTCGACGATCGGGACCTCGTCGGGGAGGCCTCGGGCCCACTGCGCCCGGTCGGCCTGGCTCAGGCCCCAGGGGTTCGAGGAGTTCTCCATGCCCCGATAGGCGTTGCCGAGCTCGGTTGGGAAGTTCGACTCCATCAACGAGTAGTAGCGACGGACGTCGAGGATCTTGTCCAGGATCTCGATGTTGACCGGGCAGATCTCGTCGCAGGCCTTGCAGGTGGTGCAGGCCCAGACCTCCTCGGCGGTGATCCGTTCCAGCACCGAGCCGGCCGAGATCGTGATCTCGGCGTCGACGGTGACCGGCGGCGGCACCTTGGGGTTGGCGGTGGCGGCCATGACCTCGCCGATCTTCAGGACGATCTCCCGGGGGTCGAGCGGCTTGCCCGTCTTGTTGGCCGGGCACACCGACGTGCAGCGCCCGCAGATGGTGCAGGCGTCGGTGTCCATGAGCTGCTTCCAGGTGAAGTCCTCGATCTTCGACGCCCCGAAGGAGTCGAGCTCGGTCTCCATCAGGTTGGGCAGCGGCTTCATGGCGCCCTTGGGCCGGGCCCGGTCCCGCAGGTACATGTTCATCGGCGACGTGAACATGTGCCGGAGCTTGGTCGTGGGCAACAGGATCAGGAACGTGAGGAAGCCGGCGAAGTGCAGCCCCCACACCGCCCGGTGCACCCGGGACAGGGCGGTGGCCGACAGCCCGTCGAAGGCCGCCGCCAACGGCCACCCGACGATCGACCACCGCTCGAACGTGGGCCGGCCGACCAGGGCGATGCGGAGCCCCTCGGTGAGGAAGCCGGTCACCCCGATGAGGAGGAACACCCCGAGGATGGCGGCGTCTTCGGGCTTGGTCTTTGTCCAGACCCGGTAGGGCGGCC
>JAUZEX010000918.1 GCA_030838815.1 Actinomycetota bacterium | reverse complement strand
AAGACACTGGGTGGCGGCACGGCCCGCAACCCGGAGCTCGTCACCGGCGGCGGCCCCCGGGTGGAGAACATCGAGGCGGCGCTGGAACAGGCCCGCAGCAAGGCGATCGAGGCCGTCGCCGGCGCCGCCGGGTGACGGCGTCCGCCGGGGGCTCGGGGGTGTCCCCCGGAACGGGCGGCTCGGGGGTGTCCCCCGGAAGCGAACCGGGTCGGCCGGGGCGTGTCCTCGGCGTCGACCTCGGGTCGCGGCGCATCGGCCTGGCGCTGTCCGACCCGCTCGGCATCCTGGCCGGCCCCTTGGCGGTGCTCCTGCGGACGGGCGACCGCGCCGCCGACCACGCCGCCATCCTCCGGGCCGCGGTGGAGAACGAAGCGGCCATGGTGGTCGTCGGCCTGCCCTTGTCGCTCTCGACCGGCCGCCCCGGTCCCGCCGCCGAGGCGACGCTGGCCGAGGTGACGGAACTCGCCGGGCGGGCCGCGGCCCTCGACCCTCCGGTCGGGGTCGCCACCCACGACGAGCGCCTCACGACCGTGACGGCGCAACGGTCGCTGGCCACCGGCGGCGTCCGGGCCCGGGACCGTCGGGCGGTCGTGGACAAGGTGGCGGCGGCCGTGATGCTCCAGTCCTGGCTCGACGGCCGTCCCAGGAGCCATTCATGACCGACACTCCCGGCCCCGACGACATCCCCCCCGCCGACGACCCCTCCGCAACTGGCGTTCATGACCGGGGTGATGCCGCGGTGAGGAACGCCGGTTCGGGCCCGGCGGGCGGCGGGCGGCAGGGCGGTCTCACCCGGCGGGGGCGGATCGTCCTCGGGGTGTTGGCCATCCTCGCGGTCATGGGCGTCGGCGCCGGCGCGTGGGTGCTGCGGCAGGTCAACCCCTCGGGCGGGCCGGGGGCCAAGGTCGTCGTCGACGTCGAGCCCGGGACCAGCGTGGCCACCGTGGCGTCCCGGCTCGACAGCAAGGGCGTCATCACGTCGGCCCGGATCTTCCGGCTCTATCTCAAGGTGACGGGCGGTGCCGGCTCCATCCAGGCCGGCGAGTACGAGCTGCGGACCAACCTGTCGATGGGTGCGGCCCGCTCGGCCCTCAAACGGGGGCCGAGCATCCGCTTCCAGAAGCTCACCAACCCCGAGGGGCTCACCCTCGATCAGATCGGCGATCGCGTCGGGGCGCTCCCCGGCCGGAGCAAGGACCGGTTCCTGGCCGCGGCCAGGGCCGGAACGGTGCGGTCGAAGTGGCAGCCGCCCGGGAGCACCAACCTCGAAGGGCTGCTGTTCCCCGACACCTACCTGATCACCGACAAGGAGGACGAGACGTCGGTTGTCCGCCGGCTCGTCGACCGGTTCGACCAGGTAGGCGACCAGGTCGCTCTTGGCGCCGCCGCCCGGCCCACCGGCCTCTCGCCCTACCAGCTGATCGTGGGCGCGTCGCTGGTGGAGAGCGAGGCCAAGGTGAACGAGGACCGGCCGCTGATCGCCTCCGTCATCTCCAACCGGCTCCAGAAGGGGATGAAGCTGCAGATCGACGCCACCGTCCTCTACGCCCTCGGCGCCCACAAGGACCGGGTCCTCAACAAGGACCTCGAGATCGACAGCCCCTACAACACCTACAAGATCGAGGGGCTGCCCCCGACGCCGATCTCGGCCGCCGGCCGGGCCTCCCTGGAGGCGATGCTCCACCCGGCCGACACGACGTACCTCTACTACGTGCTGTCGGACAAGAACGGCAAGCACGCCTTCGCCACCACCTCGTCGGAGTTCGAGGCCCTGAAGGCCGAAGCCCGCCGCAAGGGCCTGCTGTGAGAGCGGCCCTCCGCCCGTGAACCGGCCGCCGCTCTCGGGCCACACGCGCGTCGTGGGTGTGATCGGCGATCCGGTGGCGCATTCGCTGTCGCCGATCCTGCACAACGCCGCCTTCGCCGCTCTCGGGCTCGACTGGGTCTACGTCGCCTTCCCGGTGCCGCGGGGCCGGGCCGCCGAGGCGGTGGCGGCGGTGCCGGCCCTCGGCCTGGCCGGCTTGAACGTCACCATGCCCCACAAGGAGGACGTCGCCGGCGCCTGCGACGAGCTGACCGCCGACGCCGCCGCCCTCCGGTCGGTCAACACCGTGGTCGCGCTCCCCGACGGCCGCACCCTCGGCGATTCCACCGACGGGCCCGGCTTCCTCGACGCCCTCGCCGACGAGGGGATCCCCGTCGCCGGGCAGCCGGTCCTCGTCCTCGGGGCCGGCGGCGCCGCCCGGGCCGTGGTCCTGGCCCTCGGCCGGGCCGGCGCCGACGTCACCGTCGCCGCCCGCCGCCCCGACGCCGCCACCGAGGCCGCGGCGCTGGCCCCCGGCGCCCGCGCCGTGCCCCTCGGCGCCCTGGCCGGGCCGGCGTCGGCCGCACCGTCCTCAGCCGCCGACCGCGTCGACCCGGGGGAATTCTCGGTGGTGGTCAACGCCACGCCGCTCGGCATGTCGGGCGGCGACCCGCTCCCGGTCGACCCGGAGGCGCTCCACGCCGGCCAGGCGGTGGTCGATCTCGTCTACCACCCGGCCGACACGCCGCTCCTGACCGCGGCCCGGGCCCGGGGCGCCCGGGCCGTCAACGGCCTCGGCATGCTGCTCCACCAGGCCGCCCGATCCTTCACCCTCTGGACCGGCGAGGAGGCACCGCTCGACGCCATGCGGGCCGCGGCCGCCGCCGCCCTCACCGCCCGCCGCTGACCCCGCAAGGGGAACGCGGTGGGCTCGGGGGCTACTTCGAGCGGGCGCTGGCGAGGAGGGCGACGACGGCGCCGCGGTCGAGGCCATCGGCGAGCGGGTCGCTCTCGTCGCCGACCACAGCGTCAGCGTCGCCCTCGACGTCGGGACCGGGCCGGG
>JAUZEX010000412.1 GCA_030838815.1 Actinomycetota bacterium | reverse complement strand
GATCTCCCAGCCCCGGAGGGCGACGATGTTGGCCTCGGCGAGCACGGCCGCAGTATCGCGCTGGGACCCTGTCCTGTCGACTGACCAGTCATTCGCCCAGGCGGTCGACTGACTACCGGCACACCCGCCCCATTCCCGACCGATTTAGTCGGAAAAATTCCTGACCTGATTACTGGCAATTTGCTCTCGAACCGGTACCATCGATGTCGTGATCCGGAAATCGGGAGCGCCGAGTGTCGCCATGGGCCGGACCCCCCATGAGCTGCGGGACGAGCTGTGTCCCGGCATGCCCGCGTTGCGAATGCCGGCCTGAGCGCCGCTCACCCCGTCGCCACCCGTTTTTGTTCCGGAGGTCTTCCATGTCTGCTGTGCCTGTTGAGCTGAGCGCGCCCATAGCGCGTCCCCCGCTGTGGCTGCCCGCGGCGGCGGCCAAGTTCGCCGATGCTCCCGCCGCCGACATCCTCGCCTGGGCCGTCGACACCTTCGGGTCCGACCTCAGCGTGGCCTGCTCCATGCAGGACGGGGTGCTCGTCGATCTGGCGGTGCAGGCCGACCCCGGCGTGGAGGTCGTGTTCCTCGACACCGGTTTCCACTTCGGCGAGACGCTCACCACCGCCCGGCGGCTGAAGGCCCGCTACGACCTCAACCTGGTGACGCTGCGCCCCGGGGCGGGGGCCGACAGCTACGACGTCGACGGGACCGACGCCTGCTGCGCCGCCCGCAAGGTCGCCCCCCTCGAGCGCCACCTCGCCGGCCGGGCCGCCTGGGTGACCGGGCTCCGGCGGGCGGAGTCTCCGACCCGGGCCGCGGCCGGCACCGTCGAGTGGGACGCCAGCCGGCGGATGGTCAAGATCAACCCCATCGTGGGCTGGAGCGATGACGACGTCGCCCGCTACATCGCCGACCACGACATCATCGTGAACCCCTTGCGGGACAAGGGCTACGACTCGATCGGGTGCGCCCCCTGCACCGGTCCCGGCTCCGGCCGCGACGGCCGGTGGGCCGGCAGCGGCCGGCTGGAGTGCGGCCTCCACCTCGTCAGCCGGGGCGGGTGACGACGATGCCCTTCGCCTTTCCTGTCTCGCTCGAAGTCGCCGGCCGGCGCTGCGTCGTGTTCGGCTCCGGACCGATGGCCCGGGGCCGGGCGGAAGCGCTGCTCGACGCCGGGGCCGAGGTGACCGTCATCGCCCGTCCCCATGAGGACGGCGACCTGGCCGGCGCCTTCCTGGCCGTGGCCGCCACCGGCGACGCCGCCGAGACCGCCCGCATCTTCGCCGAGGCCGAGCGGGAGGGCGTGCTGCTCAACGCCGTCGACGACCCGGCCCACTGCCACTTCGCCGTTCCGGCCGTGCTGCGGCGGGGTGACCTCGTCGTCAGCGTGTCGACCGGGGGCCGGGCGCCCGGTTACGCCGGGCGGCTACGCGACGAGCTGGGCCGGGTCGTCGGGCCGGAGTACGGCACGCTTCTCGACCTGATCGGAACCGTGCGGGCCGAGCTGCGGGCGGAACGGAAGGCCGCCCCCGATGGGACAGATTTCGACCAGTGGGCGAAGCGGTGGCGGGAGGCCCTCGACCACGACCTGATCGGGCTGGTGCGGGCGGGGCGGACGGGCGAGGCCCGCACGCTGCTGCGGGCCGCCCTGGCCGACGACGACCACCAGGAGGCCGTGGCGTGACCACATTCATCCAACATGAGGTTGTCGACCCCGAGATCGCGGCCGACATCGAGAAGTGGGAACGGCTCCTGGCGCAGTACGAAGCCGGGGAACTCGAAGAGGACCAGTGGCGTGTCTTCCGCCTGGCCAACGGGATCTACGGTCAGCGGCAAGGTGGCACCAACCAGATGGTGCGGGTCAAGATCCCCTACGGATCGCTGCGGCCGGAGCAGCTCGAGACCCTGGGCCGCATCGCCCGGGAGCACTCCCGGGGCTGGGGCCACGTCACCACCCGGCAGAACGTCCAGTTCCACTTCGTCGAGCTCCACCGCATCGCCGACGTCATGCGGGAGCTGGGGGCGGTGGGCATGACGACCCGCGAGGCGTGCGGCGACACCGTGCGCAACGTGACCGGCTGCCACCTGGCCGGCGCCTGCCCGTTCGAGGTCCTCGACATCAGCCCCTGGGCCGAGGCGACCTTTCAGCACTTCCTGCGCCACCCCTACGGCCAGCGCCTCCCCCGCAAGTTCAAGATCAACTTCTCCGGCTGCGCCACCGACTGCGGCCAGGCCATGTTCAACGACGTCGGCGTGGTGGCGGTCACCCGGGCCCGGCCCGACGGCACCACCGAGGGCGGCTTCCGGGTCTTCGTCGCCGGCGGGCTGGGGGCGAACCCGCATCCCGCCCAGGCGCTGGAGGAGTTCACCGCCCGGGAGGACCTCCTGCCCACCATCGAGGCCTGCCTGCGCGTCTTCGACCACGCCGGCAACCGGGACAACAAGCTGCGGGCCCGCATGAAGTGGCTGGTCGACACGCTGGGCATCGACGAGCTGCGCCGTCGGGTGCTGAAGGAACGTCACCTGCTGGTGGCCTCGGCCGGCTGGCCCGGCGGTATCCCCGCCGCCGTCGCCGAAGCGGGCGACGACCCCGCCGGTGTCTCCCCCACTGCCTTCGGCGTCGACGCTGTCCGCCCCGGTGCCGTCCCGGTCGAGATCCTG
>JAUZEX010000410.1 GCA_030838815.1 Actinomycetota bacterium | reverse complement strand
TGTCGAACACCACCTCGATCTGGGGCACGCCCCGGGGGGCGGGCGGCAGGTCGACGAGCTGGAACTTGCCCAGCGTCTTGTTGCGGTAGGCCATGTCGGACTCGCCCTGGAGGACGTGGATCTCGACCGACGGCTGCCCGTCCTCGGCGGTGGTGAAGACCTCCGACCGCTTGGTCGGGATCGTCGTGTTCCGCTCGATGAGCTTGGTCATGATCTGGCCCTTGGTCTCGATGCCCAGCGACAGCGGCGTGACGTCGAGGAGGAGGATGTCCTTCACCTCACCCTTGAGCACACCGGCCTGGATGGCGGCGCCGACGGCCACGACCTCGTCGGGGTTGACGCCCTTGTGGGGCTCCTTGCCCGTCATCTCGGTCACGAGCTGCTGGACGGCCGGCATCCGGGTGGAGCCGCCGACCAGGATCACGTGGTGGATGGCCGACTTGTCGAGGCCGGAGTCGCGGATGGCCTGCTCGAACGGGCCCTTGCAGGCCTCGAGGAGGTCGGCCGTGAGCTCCTGGAACTTCGACCGGGTGAGCTTGGACTCCAGGTGGAGCGGGCCCTCAGGGGTGGCCGTCACGAACGGCAGGTTGATCGTGGTCTCCTGGGTGGCGGAGAGCTCGATCTTGGCCTTCTCGGCCGCCTCCTTGAGGCGCTGGAGGGCCATCTTGTCCTTGCCCAGGTCGATGCCGTGGGCGTTCTTGAACTCGCTGACGAGCCAGTCGATCACGCGCTGGTCCCAGTCGTCACCGCCGAGGTGGGTGTTGCCGGCGGTCGACTTGACCTCGAACACGCCCTCGCCGATGTCGAGGACCGACACGTCGAACGTGCCGCCGCCGAGGTCGAAGACCAGGATCGTCTGGTCGGTCTCCTTGTCGAGCCCGTAGGCCAGGGCGGCGGCGGTGGGCTCGTTGATGATGCGCAGGACCTCGAGGCCGGCGATGCTGCCCGCCTCCTTGGTGGCCTGGCGCTGGGCGTCGTCGAAGTAGGCCGGCACGGTGATCACGGCCTGGGTGACGGTGTCGCCCAGGTAGGCCTCGGCGTCGCGCTTCAGCTTCTGGAGCGTGCGGGCGGAGATCTCCTGCGACGTGTACTTCTTCCCGTCGATCTCGATGTTCCAGTTGGTGCCCATCTCGCGCTTGACCGACCGAATCGTCCGGTCGGCGTTGGTGACGGCCTGGCGCTTGGCCACCTCGCCCACCAGCACCTCGCCCGTCTTGGAGAAGGCCACGACGGACGGGGTCGTGCGGGCGCCTTCGGCGTTGGGGATGACAGTGGGCTCGCCACCTTCGAGCACCGCGACGACGGAGTTGGTGGTGCCGAGGTCGATGCCGACGGCCTTGGGCATGGGGGAGCCTCCAATAGGTAGGTATCCGGGCCGCAGAACCTTCTGCGGCCGCCACACGAAAACTTGAGCGCCACTATATCAAGTCTGCAGCGATTTTGGATCCCGTACGGAGCGCTGCGAAGCCTCGAAGGTGAGCCGGACTGGAAAGACCGACCAGTCGGCTGGCCAATTACGGCTGGCTACCTCCAGGCCCTGTTGAGGCTCAGGCGGGCCAGAGGGGCTAGTCCCACGATCCCGGCCAAAGGGGGACAGCGACCGGGCGGCGGTGTCATTTCCAACCGAATCCCTCCGACGAGCTGTCATCACCGCCGATACACGCCTCGGGTTGGCCGAGAGAGGGCAAACGTGCCCGGACCGCCACCCCTGAAGCCGTTCCGCTCACATGGAGGATCACCGTGCACGCTGGGTCTCGAAGACGGACTCGTCAGACAATTTTCGCCCGGCTGGGTCTGCTCGCCGGGCTCCTGCTCGCGTTGCTGCTCGCCTTTGGTGGCCAACCGTTCTCGCTCGGTCGGTCCAAGCCGATCGCCAGCACCGGCGGCCACGGTTATTGGCTCCTGGCCAAGGACGGTGGGCTCTTCGCCTACGGCGACGCCTTCTATCAAGGGAACAACCTGAATTCGGCTGCTGACATCGTCGGCATCGCGCCCACGCCGACCCTGCACGGCTACTGGGCGGCCGACGACGACGGCTCGGTCTTCGCCTACGGCGACGCCCACTTCTACGGCTCGCGGGTCAGCGACGTGAACGACGTCCGTGGCTTCACCGCCCGCCCCCAGGGTGACGGCTACTGGCTCGTCACCAAGGACGGTGTGGTCACCGCCAAGGGTGCCGCCGCTCACCTCGGCAACACCCCAGCCCTCAGTGCCTCCCAGAAGATCGTCGGCATGGTGTCGACATCCTCCGGTAACGGCTACTGGCTCGTCGGCCGCGACGGCGGCGTGTTCGCGTTCGGCGACGCCGGCTTCTACGGCTCGACCGGCGCCATCACACTGAACAAGCCGATCGCCGGCATCGACCGGACCCCGTCCGGCCACGGCTACCGGTTCGTCGCCTCCGACGGCGGCGTCTTCAACTTCGGTGACGCCGCCTACTACGGCTCCACCGGCGCCAACCCGCCGCCCAGTGGTGTCGTCGGCGTCACCGGCACGGCGAGCGGTCACGGCTACTGGCTCGTGTCCGGCAGCGGCCAGGTCTTCGCCTTCGGTGACGCCGGCTCCTACGGCGACGCCTCGAACCTCAAGCTCGCCCAGCCGATCATCGGCATCGCCGCCACGAGGAACTCGGTTCCCTCCGCGGTGAACGACTCCGCCAATCTGGCCGAGGACGGCTCCGTCGTGGTGGACGTGCTCGGGAACGACGCCGGCCTCGCCGACGCTCCCCTGTCCGTCGCCGTCACCGCGGCACCGACCCACGGCGCCGCCTCGATCGGTGCCGACAACCGAATCAGTTACACGCCGGCCGCCAACTACAACGGCAGCGACTCGCTCACCTACCGGGTCACCGACGCCGACGGCGAGTCCTCCATCGCCACCCTGGCGCTGACCGTCACCTCCGTGAACGACGCCCCGCTGGCCAGCAACCTCAACGTCAGCACCGACGAGGACACCGCCAAGAGCGGCACCGTCTCCGCCGCTGACATCGACGGGAACGCCCTGAGCTACGCGGTGGTCGCCAACCCGGCCCACGGCACGCTCGGGCTCAACACGAGCACCGGCGCCTACACCTACACGCCGGCCGCGAACTACAACGGCTCCGACTCGTTCACCTTCCGGGCGAACGACGGCAGCGTCAACTCCAACACCGGCACGGTCGCCATCAACGTCCAGGCGGTGAACGACCTGCCGGTGGTGAACGCCCTGAGCCTGCCGGTGACTGAGGACATCCCCGCTTCGGGGAACGTGACCGGCTCCGACGTGGACGGCGACAGCCTGACCTACGCCAACGGCACCACGCCGGCGGCCAAGGGTGTGGCCACCGTCAACGCCGACGG
>JAUZEX010000289.1 GCA_030838815.1 Actinomycetota bacterium | reverse complement strand
GCGCCTCCAGCAGCGCTTCCTCGCCGCTGGTTCCCACCCGGAGCTGCTACCCGGGCCCGACGTCCCCGACCGGGGCCACTTCCTCACCTTCCGGATGCCCGACGCCGCCGCCGTCCACGCCGCCCTGCACGCCCGGGGAGTGATCACCGATTCCCGCCACGACCGGCTCCGCATCGGCTTCGGCCTCTACCACGACGAGGCTGACGTCGACGAGCTCGTCCGCCGCCTGGAGGCCGTGCCCGGCTGGCGTCAGGGGCAGAGCGAGGTGCGGACGTAGCTCTGGGCGAGGAGGAAAGCCACGTCGTTCAGTGCCCCGGCCAGCGTCGTGCCCGACTGCAGCAGCTCGAGCTCTTCGAGATCGTCGAGATCCTCGGTGGCGGTCGTCTCGGCATCCGGTGTGGCGCTCATCCCGGCCTCCTTGGGGCGTTCCCGTCGCCGTCATCTTCGGGGGTCGGGCGGCCGGTGTCCTGCGCCGGTGCGACGTGTCGGGTGTCCCGGTCACGACAGAGATCAGGCGGACCGCTTATGTTGGGCCGGAGTTGGGCCGGCGATGATTCCGCTGTCTGGCGCCCAGCGGGACGATGGGGCCCATGCAAACCCGACGTGTTCTGCTCGCCCTGACCGTGATGGCCATGCTGCCGACGGCGCCGGCCGCCGCCCGAACGCGCGCCGGGAGCCGCGCCGTGCGGCCCCCGCCGGGCGCCACGGTCGTCGCCGACCCGCCGGCCCGCATCGTCGATCTCATCAACCGGGACCGGGCGGCCGCCGGCCTCGCACCGCTGCGGGGGGACGCCGGGGTCCGGGGGGTCGCCGACCGGTGGAGCCGGCAGATGGCGCTCGCCGGCGGGCTCCAGCACAACCACGGCTACCTGTGCCGTGCCGCGCTGGAACGGTTCGGTGCCGCCGGGGTCGGCGAGAACGTGGCCGTCGGCTCGTCGCTGGAGGAGATCCACCGGCACCTCATGCAGAGCGCCCCCCATCGCGCCAATGTGCTGGACCCCGGCTACCAGCTCGTGGGCGTGGGCGCGGTCCGCACCCCCGGCGGGCTGCTCTACGTCACGGAGGACTTCCTTCGTCGGGAATCACCGCCGTCGCGACCAGCTCGACGAGCGCCGCGGGGTCGAAGAGGCGGGTGACGCCGAACAGGGCCATGGGCGGGTAATGGGGGCCGAACACCTCCCGGTAGGCGGCGCCGATGGCCTTCGAGTGCGAGCGGTAGCCGTCGACGTCGGTGGTGAAGATCTGCAGCGAGACGAGGTCACCGGGCGAAGCGCCGGCGGCGGCCAGCGCGGTGGCGACATTGGCCGCGGCGGCGGCGAACTGCTCCGGCAGCGTCGAGGTGGTCAGGCTCCCGTCGGCCTGGTGGGCCGTCTCTCCGGCCAGGAACACCAGCCGCCCGGGGGCGGCCACCGCCACATGGGAGAACCCGACCGGCGGGCCGAGGCCCTCCGGGTTGAGGAACCGGTGGGAGGCCACGGTCACCGCCCGGTCCAGGCCGGCGGCCGCTGTTCCGCCTGGGCCCGGAAGAACTCGGCGTGGTCGGCGGAGCGCATCAGGTACGCCTGCGTCCAGGCCTCGAGCTCGATGGCGGCCTGGAGGCTCATGTCGGCCTCCCGGGTCAGGAGCAGCTTGGTGGCGGCATAGGCGAACGTCGGGCCGTCGGCGAGGCGCCGGGCCAGCGCCGCCGTCTCGTCGGCCAGCGTCTCGTTGTCGACCACCCGGTTGGCCAGGCCGTAGGCCAGCGCCTGCTCGGCGGTGACCTTGTCGCCGAGCATGAGGATCTCGGTGGCCCGGCCGGCGCCGACGATGCGGGGGAGGAGCCAGGCACAGCCCATGTCGGCACCCGCCAGGCCGACGGAGCTGAACAGGAACCGGAACGACGCCGAGCGGGCCAGGAGCCGGAAGTCGGACGCCAGGGCGATGACCGCGCCGGCGCCGGCGGCCACGCCGTTGAGGGCGGCGATGATCGGCTTCGGCAGCTCCCGCATGCGCTGCACCACGGCGCCCGTCATGCGGGTGAACTCGAGGACGTCGCGCTGGTCGCCGCCTTCGAGGAGCCGGCCGATGATGTCGCCGACGTCACCGCCGGAGCAGAAGCCCCGGCCCTCGCCCTGCACCACCACGACGGCGACGTCGTCGCGGTGCTCGAGCTCGGTGAAGACGTCGCGCAGGTCGGCGTACACGTCGATCGTGAGGGCGTTCAGCCGATCGGGCCGGTCGAAGCTGACGGTGGCGACACCGTCCTCCACGTCGAAGCGGAAGTGGCGCCACTGCTCGGTAAAGGGGGCGGAGGCCCGGTAGGTCATGAGTGCTCCTCGTGTCCCGGGGACGGGAGTGTCCCCCGGACGGTCGGGTCGGAGGGTGTCCCCCGAAGGTACGGGCGAGGGTCGAGCCGGCAGAGGTCGGCCCGGCCCGCGGCCAGGATCGTGTTCACCTCGTCGAGCCGGGTGATGTGGCCCCCGACGACGACCGCCACGCCGGCTTCGTTGCGGATCCGGTCGGCCAGGCCGGCGTTGAAGAGGCGCCGGTAGTCGCCGCCCGCCTCGGGCACGGTGTGGCCGGCGGCGACGTCGATCAGGTCGGCTCCGGCGTCGGCCATCCGCCGGGCCAGGACGACGCCGTCGGCGGGCGTCAACCCGCCGGGGAACCGGTCATCGCCGACGAGCCGCACCGCCAGTGGTCGCCCCGCGGGCCAGGTGGCCCGGACGGCGGCGAGTACTGCAAGCGGGAAGGTGGCCCGTTGTTCGGGGCCGTCGCCCGGGTTCGTGAGGGGCGAGAGGAACGACGCCAGCAGGTATCCGTCGGCCATGTCGAGCAGGAGCATGTCGACGCCGGCGTCAGCGGCCCGGGCCGTGGCGTCGCCGAAGGCGGCCAGCACCGCGTGCCGGGCGGCGTCGTCCATCGCCTCGGGGCGGCGGGACCGTGCCGTGTAGGGGACGGCGGTCGGCGCCGGCAGCCACCAACCGCCGGCGGTCAGCGGGCGGTCGAGGCCCCGGGCCCGGGGTTGCGTCGCTCCCCGTCGTCCGGCGTGGGTGAGCCGCAAGGCCAGGCGGGCGCCGGTCTCGTGCACCCGGGCGGCGATCTTGGCCCAGGCTTCGGTGTGGTCGTCGCGCCACAGGCCGGGCGAGCCGCTCGTGACCCGCCCCTCCGGGGAGGGCGCCACCTCCTCGGTCACGACGAGCCCGGCGCCGGTGGCGGCGGCGGTTTCCAGCGCCGCGCCGTGGGCCTCGCCCACCCGCCCGTCCTCCGCCGCGTCGAGCGTCCCGCCGGCGACCACCACCCGGTTGGGAACTTCGCACTCCGGCGCCAGCCGCAACGGGATGAGGAGCGGGGGTGGCACCACGAGACGCGTCGGCCCGGCGGCCGAGAAACGGCGGTCGACCCGGTTCACG
>JAUZEX010000860.1 GCA_030838815.1 Actinomycetota bacterium | reverse complement strand
GGTGGGTGGCCGAGCAGGGCGGCACCGTCCCGCCGGAGCTGGACCCGCTGGTGGCCCGGATCTCGACCTCGGGCGGCACACCGCTGGCCGTCGCCGTCGCAGGGCGAGGGACCGCCAAGGTCCTGGGTGTGATCCACCTGAAGGACGTGGTGAAGGTCGGCATCTCGGAGCGCTTCGCCGAGCTGCGGCGCATGGGCATCCGCACGGTGATGATCACCGGCGACAACCCGCTCACCGCCAAGGCCATCGCCGAGGAGGCCGGCGTCGACGACTTCCTGGCCGAGGCCACGCCCGAAGACAAGATGGCCCTCATCAAGAAGGAGCAGGCGGGCGGATACCTGGTCGCCATGACGGGCGACGGCACCAACGACGCACCGGCGCTGGCCCAGGCCGACGTCGGCGTGGCCATGAACACCGGCACCCAGGCGGCCAAGGAAGCCGGGAACATGGTCGATCTCGACTCCAATCCCACGAAGCTCATCGAGATCGTCGAGATCGGCAAACAGCTTCTCATCACCCGGGGATCGCTCACCACCATCTCGATCGCCAACGACGTGGCCAAGTACTTCGCCATCATCCCGGCCATGTTCCAGGGCGTCTTCCCCGACCTCCGCACAATCAACGTCATGAAGCTCGACAATCCCCACACCGCCATCCTCTCGGCGGTGATCTTCAACGCCCTCATCATCGTGGCGCTGATCCCGCTTGCCTTACGGGGCGTCAAATTCCGGGCCCTCGGGGCGGCGGCCGTCCTCCGCCGGAACCTCTTCATCTACGGCGTGGGCGGCGTCATCGCCCCCTTCGTCGGGATCAAGGCTATCGACCTCGTCATCTCCTCACTGGGGGTGAAGTAGATGCGACGCCAGCTCCTCCCCGCCCTCGTCATGACGCTGTGTCTGACCGTCCTGGTCGGCGTCATGTACCCCCTCGCGGTCTCCGGCGCGGCCGGAATCTTCTTCTCTCACAAGGCTTCCGGCTCCCTTGTGGAGAAGAACGGGAAGGTCGTCGGGTCCTCCCTCCTCGGCCAGAACTTCACCGACCCGAAGTATTTCTGGCCCCGGCCGTCGGCCGCCGGCACCGACGGCTACGACGGGCTGGCGTCGGCCGCCTCCAACCTCGGCCCGTCCAACCCGAAACTCCTCGACGCCGTCAAGGACCGGGTGGCGGCCTACCGGCAGGCCAACCACCTCGCCGCCGACACCGCCGTTCCCGTGGACGCCGTCACCGGCTCCGGCTCGGGCCTCGACCCCGCCATCTCCGTGGCCAACGCCCGCCTCCAGGCTCGCCGGGTGGCGCGGTCGCGCCTCCTCGATCCCGACGAGGTCCTGAAGGTGGTGGCGGCCCACACCCAGACCCGGCAGTGGGGCTTCCTCGGTGAGGACTCCGTCAACGTGCTGGAGCTGAACCTCGCCCTCGATCGGCCCCGGGAGCGCCTGATGTGAGCCGGGGAACACTTCGCATCTACCTCGGCGCCGCCCCCGGCGTGGGCAAGACCTACGCCATGCTGTGCGAGGGCCGTCGGCGGGCCGGTCGGGGCACCGACGTCGTCGTCGGGATCGTGGAGACGCACGGCCGGCCGCACACGGCCGCCCAGCTCACCGATCTCGAGATCCAGGGCCGCCGGCGTATCACCTACCGGGGCACCGCCTTCGAGGAGATGGACGTCGACGCCATCCTGGCCCGCCACCCCGAAGTGGCGCTGGTCGACGAGCTAGCCCACACCAATGTTCCCGGCTCCCGGAACACCAAGCGCTGGCAGGACGTGGAGGAACTCCTCGACGCCGGCATCCACGTCGTATCCACCGTCAACATCCAGCATCTCGAATCGCTCAACGACGTCGTGGAGCGCATCACCGGCATCATCCAGCGGGAGACCGTGCCCGACGAGATGGTACGGGCGGCGGACCAGATCGAGCTGGTCGACATGGCCCCGGAAGCGCTGCGGCGGCGGTTGGCCCACGGCAACATCTACGCCCCGGAGAAGGTCGATGCCGCTCTGGGCCACTACTTCCGGACCGGTAACCTGGCCGCCCTCCGGGAGCTGGCGCTCCTGTGGGTCGCCAACCAGGTCGACGAGGCGCTGGAGTCCTACCGGGAGCGCCACGGCATCAAGGAGCCGTGGGAGACGCGGGAGCGGGTCGTCGTCGCCATCACCGGCGCGCCCGGGAGCGAATTCCTGATCCGGCGGGCGGCCCGCATCGCCCAGCGGGCCCACGGCGAGCTGCTCGGCGTGCACATCACGACCGAGGAAGGCCTGGCCGGCCCCCCGGCCGGTCTGCTCGAGGCCCATCGCAAGCTGCTCGTCGAAATGGGAGGGACGTACCACGAGGTGGCGGGCGCCGACACCGCCTCCGCCCTGGCCGACTTCTCCCGGGCCGAGAACGCCACCCAGTTGGTGCTGGGCGCCACCGGCCGGTCCCGGCTCCAGGAGCTCATCCACGGCTCGGTCATCAACCGGGTCATGCGCCTGTCCGGCCCGATCGACCTCCACGTCATCGCCCAGGCCCGTTCCGGGAATGGCAGCGGGAAGCCGCCCACCAGGCGCCGCCGCCGACGGCGGGCGCCCTCCCCCATCGCCCCCCGCCGCCGGCTCGCCGGCTGGCTGCTCTCCGCCGCCGGCGTGGGGCTGCTCACCCTCCTCCTGGCCCAGGTCCGGGACAGCGTGGGGCTCCCGACCGTCCTCCTCCTCTTCCTCGCTCTCGTCGTCACAACCGCGGTCGTCGGAGGCCGGGCGCCGGCCTTCGCCGCCGCGCTTCTCGGATCGCTGGCGGCCAACTGGTTCTTCACCCCGCCGCTCCACCGGTTGAACATCGCCGACCTGGAGAACGTGATCGCCCTCCTCGTGTTCCTCGGTGTGGCCGGGGCGGTCTCGGGCTTCGTGGTCACCGCTGCCCGCCGGACGGCCGACGCCGCCCGGGCCCGGGCCGAGGCCCACACTTTGGCCGGGCTGGCCGCCACCAGCCGCGAGGAGGACCCGCTCCCGGCCCTCGTCGGCGCGCTGCAGTCCGCCTTCGGGCTGGAGGCCGTAGCCGTGTTGTCGAAGACGGAGCACGGCCGGTGGCAGGTCGAGGCGGCGGCCGGCTCCCCGGTGCCGGCGTCGCCGGAGGAGGCCACGGTCGTCGAGTCGCTGTCGCCCGGTGTCGTCCTGGCGCTGGTCGGCGACCACATCGCCGCCGAGGACCGGTACGTGCTCAACGCCTTCTCCGCCCAGCTGGCGGCGGTGCTCGACCGCGGCCGGCTCCGGTCCGAGGCGGGCCGGGCCCACGTCCTGGCCGAGGCCAACGAACTGCGCAGCGCTCTCTTGCAGGCCGTGTCGCACGATCTGCGAACACCGTTGGCGTCCATCAAGGCGGCGGCCTCGAGCCTGGGCCAGCACGACATCGAATGGACGCCAGAGGAAGCGGGCGAGTTCCTCTCCACGATCGTCGAGGAGACCGACCGACTCATCGCGCTGGTGGCCAACCTGCTCGACATGAGTCGCCTCCAGGTCGGCGCCCTGCCGTCGACGTTGCGACCCGTGGACCTCGAGGAGGTCGTGCCGGCGGCCCTCGCCGGACTCGGGGCGGTCCAGGCCGGCGTCGATCTCCGGCTCGACGAGTCGCTGCCGCCCGTCCAGGCCGATCCGGCCCTGCTGGAACGGGTGGTGGCCAACGTGATCGACAACGCCGTGCGGTGGTCGCCACCCGGCCAGCCCGTCCGGGTCGAGGCCGGCGCTTTCGACGACCACGTCGACCTGCGGGTCGTCGACCGGGGCCCGGGCATCCCGATGAAGCTTCGGGAGCAGGTCTTCGCACCGTTCCAGCGCCGGGGCGATTCGGGCACTGCCACCGGCGTCGGGCTCGGACTGGCCGTGGCCCGGGGCTTCGTGCAGGCCATGCACGGAACGGTGGAGATCGAGGACACCGCCGGTGGAGGCACCACCATCGTGATCAGCCTGCCCATCGCAGGCCCATGCCACAGGAGGCAGACCGATGACCGGTTCAGCTGGTCAAAGGGATTGGCGACGGGTCGCCATCCACACTGATCCGATTCCCGCCAGCGCCTGGTTCGGCCCGGTGGTCGGCCCCGCGGAGCTCAACGAGATGCTCGGCTTCCTCGGTGCCAACAGCGGGGCCGCCGTTCTGGTCTGGCCTCGCGACTGTCGCCACCTCGAGCGTCTCGACGCCGTGGGCATCCCCCGGCTCCTGCTGGCGGCCCCCGGCAAGACCCCTCCTCCTCGAGGGCTGCTCCAGGACTCCGTGGTGCGGCCGGTGTCCGAGGCCGAGATCCATCGCCGGCTCGTCCGGCTCTGCCGCAGCGCCGCCACCCGTCGCCTCCACGCCGGCCCGCCGGCGGTGGACGCCGACGGCCGCCTCCGGCTCGGCCGCCATCACGTCGACCTTCCCGCCTGTGTCACCGCCCTGAGCCGGGCGCTGGCGGCCCGGTTCGACACGCCGATCTGCGAGGCCGCCCTTTTGGGTGCGCTCCCGCCCGACCTGCGGTCGCGACTGCACCTGGCGGCCTGGGTGGCCAAGCTCTCGGACCTCATCGCCGTCCTCGGCCTCGAAGCGGTCCCCGTCGGCCACGACCAGTACCTGATGCGCCGGAGCCGGGCGCTCCTCGAATGGACCCCTGCCACCCGGCTCCCGCTCCGGACGGTCGCCTGACAACGGGGCGGTCCCGTCGAGGGAGCCAGGCGCCAAGCCCCCGAGCCAGTGCGTCAAGAACTCGAGCGGCGCAGGCGGAGACGGAGGAGCACGGGCGTCGCCACCGCCGTCAGGAGAATGGCCAGGAGGGTGGCGCCGTAGCGCTCGGAGTCGAGGATCCCTTCGTGGAGGCCGATCCCGGCGAAGACGAGGCCGACCTCCCCCCGGGGGAGCATCCCCAGACCGAGGAGGACACGGTCGATGGGAGGACCGCCGGCGAAGAACCCGCAGGCCAGCTTGCCCGCCACCGCGGCGACGACAAGGGCGGCGGCGAGACCGAGGGCGGCGGGGCGGGCCGCCGCCCCGAGGTCGACGTCGACCCCGACCCGGAGGAAGAAGACGGGGATGAGCAGGTGGCCGAGGGGGACGATGTCGCGGGCGACCTGATCCCGCTGATCGGTGCGGCTGAGCGCCAGGCCGGCGACGAAGGCGCCGATCAGCGGAGCCAGGTGGGCTTTGTCGGCCAGCACCGCCAGGGCCAGGGTGAAGGCGAGGGCGAGCGCCAGCGGCGTTCCCGGCGAGCGCGAGACGCGCTCGACGGCGCGGAACAACGGAGCGGCCAGGCGCACACCGGCGACGCCCGACACGACCAGATAGGCGACGGCCACCGCCACGGTGCCGGCGACCGAGAGGGCCGAGACCGACCCGTGGACCAGCAGGCGTGTGACGACGGTGAGGGTGAGGAGCCCGAGCACGTCGTCGACGACGGCGGCGGCCAGAACGGTGCGGGCCTCCAGGCTGTCGAGGCGGCCGAGGTCGGCGAACACCCGGGCGGCGATACCGATACTGGTGGCCGTCAGCGCCGCGGCCAGGAAGAGCGCCGTGTCGGCAGGCTGGCCCGCCAACCGTGCCGCCACCCACCCCCCGCCGAGCGAGAGCACCGTCCCGGCGACGGCCATGGCCGTGGCCGGTCGCCCGACGTCCCGCAGCTGCCCGGGGTCCAGATGGAGCCCCACGTCGAGGAGCAGCAGGACGATACCGAGCTCCCCGAGGACCGCCAGCACAGGACCCTCGTCCACCAGACCCAGCACGGAGGGTCCCACCAGGAGACCGGCGCCGATCTCGCCCACCACGGCGGGGAGACCCCACCGTTCGGCCAGCTCGGCGACCGCCTTCGCCGCCACGACGACGACCAGCACATCGAGGAGGATCTGGCTGGGACTGTGGGTCGGCGACACGGGGGCTCCGGTCTCGAAGAGGGCGCGGGCACGAACCGCCGACCAGGCTTCCCGGCACACCCCGTCGACGATGGTACTGCCTGCCGCAGCGCCGACACGTTCCCGACAGGAACGTGAAATAACGCACGCGGATTCGACGGTCACGGAAGTGAAGGGCTGCGGGCTAGGGTCCCCTTATGGCACAAGGGGCCCGGGTCAGGTTCGGCATGGTCGGCGCCGGGATCGCGATCGTCTGCGGGTCTCTCCTGGGGCCGGCCTGCAGCACCGGCTCGGGGTCGAAGGTGCTCCGGGTCGGGTCCGACATCGAGTACGCCCCGATCGAGTTCTACAAGGAGAACAGCAAGCAGGCGCAGGGGCTCGACTACGACCTGGCCCAGGCGCTGGGGAAGAAGCTCGGCGCCTCCGTGACGTTCATCGACGACACCGACTTCGCCGGGATCATCGGCGCCCTCAAGGCGGGCCGCTTCGACGTCGTGATGTCGGCCATGAACGACACCGCCGAGCGGCGGGGGAAGGGCGTCGACTTCATCGACTACTTCCGGGCCGGCAGCTCGATCCTGGTCCAGAAGGGGAACCCCAAGGGCGTCAAGACGCCCGACGACCTCTGCGGCGCCACGGTCTCCGTCCAGAAGGGCACCACGCAGGACACCGACATCCTCACGCCGCAGGAGGCGAAGTGCCGCTCGGCGGGCAAGGCCCTCAGCGTGCTGCGCTTCGAGAAGGACACCGACGCCCTCCAGCAGGTGAAGAACGGCCGGGCGGTGGCCGACCTCGAGGACTTCCCCGTCGCCGCCTACAACGCCGCCACCTCCGGGGGCGGGGCCGACTTCGAGGTCGTCGGCGAGCAGGTCGGCGCCGTCGGCTCCTACGGAATCGCAGTTCCCAGCAACAACCGCGCCCTGCGCGACAGCCTCCAGGCCGCCCTCACGGCGATCATCAAGGACGGCACCTACGACAAGATCCTCGCCCGGTGGAACGTCTCCGCCGGCGCCCTCAAGGCCGCCACCGTCAACGGCGGGTCCTGATGCCCACCCGGGCGGCGGGCGCTGGCCCTACCTCTTCTGGCGACGCCATCCGGGCCATCCCCGTCCGGCACTGGGGCCGATGGGTGAGCGGAGCGGCGATCGCGGGCGCGCTGGGCTGGCTCGGCTGGTCGGCCGTCCGGTCGGGGTTCGTCGACGGCGCCCAGGTCCGTCACTACCAGTTCAGCCGCCTCATCCTCGAGGGCCTGCGGGCCACGGTGGTGCTGGCCGTGGCGGCCCAGGCGGTCGGCATCGTCCTCGGCGTCGTCTTCGCCGTCCTGCGCTTGTCGAAGAACGTGGTGGCGTCGTGGCTTTCCGCCGCCTACATCTGGTTCTTCCGCGGCACGCCCGTCCTCGTGCAGCTCTTCTTCTGGTACAACGGCGTCCCCTCGGTGTGGAAGCGGGTGACGATCGGTGTCCCCTTGACCCACATCACGCTCTACTCGGCCCGCACGGTCGACTTCATGACGCCCTTCGTGGCCGCCTTCCTCGGCCTGGCCCTCAACGAAGGGGCCTACATGGCCGAGATCGTGAGGGCCGGCATCCTCTCGGTCGACGACGGCCAGGTGGAGGCGGCCCACGCCCTCGGCATGACGCCGCTGCTCACCATGCGCCGCATCGTGCTGCCCCAGGCCATGCGCGTCATCGTCCCGCCGACCGGCAACGAGTTCATCTCCATGCTGAAGACGACGTCGCTGGCGTCGGCCATCACCTACGGAGAGCTGCTGCGCCGCTCGTCGGACATCTACTCCACCAACCTCGACGTCGTGCCGCTGCTGGTGGTGGCCAGCCTCTGGTACCTGGTCCTCACCACCGTGGCCAGCGCCGGCCAGTACGTCCTGGAACGCCGCTACGGCCGCGGGCACCGCCGGTGACGGGGCCGGCGGCAGCGACACCCATGGTCCGGGCCGAACGGGTGCACAAGCGCTTCGGCCGCGTCGAGGCGCTCCGCGGCGTGGAGCTGACCGTGGCGCCGGGCGAGGTGACGGTCGTCATCGGTCCGTCCGGGTCGGGCAAGTCGACATTCCTGCGCTGCATCAACCACCTGGAGCAAATCACGGCCGGGCGGTTGTGGGTCGACGGCGAGCTGGTCGGCTACCGCCAGGACGGCGACAAGATCTACGAGCTCCGGGAGCGGGAGGTGGCCCGCCGCCGGGCGGCGATCGGCATGGTGTTCCAGCGCTTCAACCTGTTCCCCCACATGACCGCGCTCGGAAACGTCGCCGAGGCGCCGGTGCGGGTGAAGCGCACCGGGCCGGCCCGAGCCGAGGCCGACGCCCGCCGGCTCCTCGAGCGGGTCGGCCTGGCCGACAAGATCGACTGCTATCCGGCCGAGCTGTCGGGCGGCCAGCAGCAGCGGGTGGCCATCGCCCGGGCGCTGGCCATGGAACCCAAGCTGATGCTCTTCGACGAGCCGACCAGTGCCCTGGACCCCGAGCTGGTGGGCGAGGTGCTGGCCGTGATGAGGGGCCTCGCCGCCGACGGGATGACGATGATCGTCGTCACCCACGAGATGGGCTTCGCCCGCGAGGTCGGCCACCACCTCGTGTTCATGGACGACGGCGTGGTGGTGGAAGAGGGCCCGCCCCGCCAGATGTTCGCCGAACCCCGGGAGCCCCGCACCCGGGCCTTCCTGTCCAGAATCCTCTAGCGCCGCTTCACCGCTGGCCCCGCCGCCGCTTCGCCGATGGTGACGGCCAGTTGCGGCGCCTTGCCCGCCTTCTCCCTGGCGTAGGCGGCGAAGGCGTCCTTGGCCGGTCCGGTGAGCACGAAGCTCACCGTGCCGTTGCCGGTCACCGCCGCGGTGACGTCGAACTCGACCCAGGCCGAGGTGGGCACCTTGGCCTTGTCATCGAGCTTGGGGCCGGTCGGGCCGGGGCGCGTCTTCCAGGTGACCCCGCCCTTCCCCTTCTCGACCCAACTGTCGCCCGTCCGGTACAGGGCGGGCCCGTCCGTCGTGCCGTCGATGACGTAGAGGCGGAGCTTGGCGCTCTGCACCGTTCCGGCGAGACCGGAGACGGCGAAGCGGAGGTAGGTCTCCTTCCCGGGATCGACCTTGAGCTTGTCGTCGCCGCCGAAGTTCTTCGCCGGGCTCGCCTTTTCGATCCGGGCGTCGGCCACCGGCGTGAAGGTCTTGACGGTCGTCGCCGATGGTGTGACGAAATGCCACACGCGGTCGGCGGTCAATGCGTTGCCGGCCGGGTCGGTGATCCCGGTCGGGCCACCCTTGACGGTGGCGGTCACGCTCGTTCCGGGGGGCAGTGGCACCGACGGCGTGAGGACGGCCCGGCCGGTGGCGCTGTCCCAGGCCACCGTGGCGTCGACCGGCGGCCCTCCGGTGGTGAGCGTGAACGTGGACGGCGTCACCGTGGCCGGCGCCACCGGTTCGGTGAAGGTGGCCGAGACGGACGTCGCCGCCGCCGTGCTGCCGTCCGCCGGGGTCACCGCCGACACCGCCGGTGCCGTGGTGTCCACGACCCAGGCCCGGGAGGCCGGGTCGGCGTCGGCGCCGCCGTACGTCGTCCAGGCCGTCACCTCGAAGGTGTGGGGACCGTCGGCCAGCGGCGCCGCCGTCACCCACGGCGACATGCAGGCGGTCGTCGTCGCCGCCCCGTCCAGGCGGCAGACGAAGGCGGCGTCGG
>JAUZEX010000832.1 GCA_030838815.1 Actinomycetota bacterium | reverse complement strand
ACCGGCCCGGGCCGGGTGAAGCGGCGGCTCAGCAGGTAGCCGGTCAGGAAGACCACGGCCCCGCCGGCGGCGTCGAGGAAGTAGTGGTTGGCCGTGAGCACGATGGCCGCCAGCGTCAGCAGCGGGTAGAGGGCGGCGGCCACGCGGGCCGGCCGGCGCCGGAGGCGGGGCGCCAGCGACGAGGCGCAGAACAGCGACCAGCCGAAGTGGAGGCTGGGCATGGCGGCGTACTGGTTCGAGATCTTGTTGATGGCGCCGGAGTCGAAGGACCAGAACGTCTTGTACTTGGCCAGCGTGTCGACGAACCCGTACTGCGCCGGCAGCAGGCGGGGCGGCATGAGCGGCCAGAAGACGAATCCGATGAGGGCCAGGACCGTCGTGAGCGCCAGCGTGTTGCGCCACCGGGGGTAGTCGCCGGGGTGGCGGCGGTAGAGCCAGATCACCGCCCCGGCGGTGATGATGAAGTGCAACGAGCCGTAGACGTAGTTGAGGACGACGATCAGGGGCTTGGAGTGCAGCGCCCACGACTGCAGCGTCGCCTCGTGGTTCAGGCCGATCATGTGCTGCCAGTGCATGAGCTGGCGGGCGTGGTGGAAGGCCTGGCGGGTGCTGCCCTCGCTCAGGTTCCGGATGGCGGAGTAGACCTCGTAGAGGACCAGGACGGTCAGCGCCTCGCGCCACCAGTGGAGGCGCCGCACGGCGGGGCGGGCCGCCGGTCTCCGTCCCCAGCGCTTCTTCAGACGGAGACCGCCCTGCTCCGACCCCCCACGGCGAAGGCGGGGGCGCCGAGCAGGCTCACCGCCAGCGTCAGGGCGTAGACGATGAGGCCGACGGCCACCGCCTGCCCGGTGGAGACGCCGAGCGGGCCGAGGAAGAGCACGAAGGCGCCCTCCCGGATGCCGAGCCCGTTGAGCGACAGTGGCAGCACCTGGGCGATGGCCACCACCGGGGTGAAGGCCAGCAGGGCCATCATCGGCAGATGGAGGCCCAGCGCCCGGGTGGCGAACCAGGCGGCCAGCACCGGGGACAGCTGGTAGACGGTGGCGACGCCGATGATCCCGGCCGCGGCCTGGGGCCGGCGGCGGAGGGAGTCGACGCCGAGGTGGACGGCGCCGATGAAGCGCGTCCATCCCTCGTTGGCGGCGAAGCGGCCGGCCATCCGGCGGCTTCCGGCGGCGGCCACGATGCCGGCCAGCAGAAGGAGCGTCCCGAGCGACAGCGCCAGGGCCAGCCGGCTGGCCACCCCGAGCCGGAGGAGCGACGGGCTGAGGAGGAGCCCGGCCAACGTCAGGAGGGGGAGGACGATCCAGCCCGTCAGCCGCTCGATCACCACCGAGGCGAAGACCGAGGTGTTGGGGATGTCGGACGCGCTACTGAGGCGGCTGATCCGCAGGACGTCGCCGCCGATGGTCGACGGGAGGAAGTTCCCCACGAACTGGCCGGCCAGGTAGTGGGAGACGAGGTTCGGCAGCCGGGTCTCGGCGTCGAACACGGCCAGGACCCGCTGCCAGCGCCAGGCGGAGAGGACGATCCCGGCCAGGGTCGTGAGCAGACCCAGGATCAGGAAAACCACGGTGTCGCCGTGGTGGCCGGGGGGTAGCAGCGACGGCAGGTGCATCCGGGGAAGGAGGAGCCCGAGCATCACGGCGCTGGCCACGATCCGGGCGGCGGGCCACCACGTCGCGGCGCCGGACTGCTCACGCCCCGGAGGAGGGTCAGATGTGGCTCGGCCCTGCATCCGCTTTAGCCTAATCGGCACCGGGCCGTCGCTGGCCGGATCCCGATAGGAAAGGTCGGCTATATGGCTTCTGGGGGACACCCCCAAACCCCCGGTTTGCTGCACGGCGGAAACCTGGCGGCGGCAGCCCTGCAGGACGCGGGCGTCGAGGTGGTGTTCACCCTGTCCGGCGGCCACATCTTCCCTCTCTACGACGGCTGCGTGGCGGCGGGCATCCGCCTCGTCGACACGCGCCACGAGCAGACGGCCGGGTTCGCGGCCGAGGGGTGGGCCAAGGTCACACGCCGCCCGGGCGTGGCCGCCCTCACTGCCGGGCCCGGGGTGACGAACGGCGTGAGCGCCATCACGAGCGCCTTCTTCTGCGGGTCGCCGCTGGTCGTGATCGGCGGGCGGGCGCCCGCCGCCCGCTGGGGGTCGGGGTCGCTCCAGGAGGTCGACCACGTGCCGATCGTGGCCGAGGTGACGAAGCGGGCCACCACGGCGGCGACGACCGGCGACATCGAGGCCGAGGTGGCGGCGGCGCTGGCCGCGGCGGCCGCCGCCCCCCGGGGGCCGTGCTTCGTCGACATCCCCGTCGACCAGTTCTTCGACAAGGCCGCCCGGGGTGCCGGGAGTGCCGCCGGGTCCGCCGGGGCGGTCGGCGGCGATGCCGCCGCCGGCCGCTCACCGGATCCGGACGCCCTGCGCCGGGTGGCCAAACTGCTCGCCGACGCCGAGCGGCCGGTGATCATGGCGGGGGCCGGCGTCTACTGGGAGCGGGCCGAAAGCGGCCTCCGGGAGCTGGCCGAGGCCGCCGCGGTGCCCGTCCTCATGAACGGGCTGGGCCGGGGCACCCTCCCCGCCTTGCACCCGCTGGCCTTCTCCCGGGCCCGGTCAACCGCCCTCCGCGATGCCGACCTCGTGGTGGCGGCCGGGGTGCCGCTCGACTTCCGGCTTGGCTTCGGGCAGTTCGGCGGCGGGGCCCGGGTCGTGCATCTCGTCGAGCACCCGTCGCTGATCGCCTCCCACGTGGAGCTGGCCGGCGCCGCCGCCGGTGACCTGTCGGCAGTGTTCGCCGGCATCATCGCCGCCGGCGTGGAACCGGTCGACGGCGGCGGGCGGAAGGAGTGGGTGGCCCGCCTGACGACCGACGAGAGCGCTCGCCGGGAGAAGGAGCAGGAGACGCTCCGGAGCACGGCCGATCCGATCCACCCGGCCCGGATCTATGGGGAGCTGCGGGACCGGATGGAGCCCGACGCCGTGGTCGTGGTCGACGGTGGCGACTTCGGCTCCTACGCCGGCAAGTTCGTCGACAGCGAGACGCCCGGGTCGTTCCTCGACCCCGGGCCCTACGGGTGCCTCGGGACGGGCCCGGGCTACAGCCTGGCCGCCCGGCTGGCCGCCCAGGCCGAGGGACGGCCCGACCGCCAGGTGTTCCTCATGCTGGGGGACGGGGCGGCGGGATTCTCGCTCATGGACTTCGACACCCTCGTCCGCCACGAGGCGCCGGTGGTGGCCATCGTGGGCAACAACGGCATCTGGGGCCTGGAGAAGCACCCGATGCGGGCCCTCTACGGCTACGACGTGGTGGCCGAGCTCCGGCCCGGGACGCGCTACGACCAGGTGGTGGCGGCGCTGGGCGGGCACGGCGAGCTCGTGACCGACCCGGCCGAGATCGGTCCCGCCATCGACCGGGCGTTGGCCTCGAGCGTGCCGGCGCTGGTGAACGTCCTCACCGACCCGGCCGACGTCTACCCGCGGTCCAGCGCCCTCATGTAGCGCCTTCGGGGGACACTCCCGGTCCCCCGGGGAGAGTCAGTCGCAGTCTCCGGCGCGCTCGATGAACTTCTCCTTCGAGACGAGCACCCGCGTGAAGCGGCCGGCGGCGACGAGGCCGCGGTCGTCGCTGACCGAGATCCGGAACACGAGGCGCCGTCCCTCGACGGCTTCGAGGACGGCTTCCGCCCTGACCCTGGCGCCGACCGGGGTCGGAGCCAGGTGGCTGATCTCGACCCGGTGCTCCACCGCGCTCGTACCCTCCGGGAGGCGGCCTTCGAGGGCGGCCCAGGTGGCCTGCTCGGCGAAGAGGATGATGCTCGGCGTCGCCAGCATGGCCACATCGGACGTGCCGGCGGCAGCCGAAGTGTCGGACTCGCCGACCACCCGTTCGATGGTGGCGGCCAGACCCGGTTGGAGGTCCACGGCCGTACCATAGAAGGCCCCGGTGGAAGGCGCCGGAACGGCGACGCGGGGCCGGGGTGTCCCCCGACGAAAGGAATGTCCCTTGGTCGAGGAATCCGTCCTCCAGCGGGTGTTGGCCGCCGCCCTCCGCAACGGCGGCGAGTTCGCCGAGGTCTATGTCGAAGACCGGCGCAGCGCCGGCGCCCGGCTCGACGACGGGAAGATCGAGGAGTTCACGGCCGGCCGGGAGCGGGGGGCGGGGATCCGGGTCGTGGCGGGGTCCTCCACCGGTTACGCCCACACGTCGGATCTCTCCGAGCGGGCGTTGACGGAGGCGGCCCGGGCCCCCGGCGCCGCCGCCCGGGGCGCCGAGGGCCGCACCACCGTGCTGGCCTTCGAAGCCCGCAGTGGATCGCCGACCCATCCCGTCCGGGAGCTGCCGGAGACGGTCGAGAAGCTCCGCAAGGCCGAGGTTCTGAAGCGGGCCGACGAGGCCGCCCGGGCCGCCGGTGGCGCCATCCGCCAGGTGTCGGCGGCCTACGCCGACGCCCGCAAGCGGGTGCTGATCGCCAACTCCGACGGCCTGCTGGTGGAGGACGACCGGGTCCGCACCCGGTTCATGGTCAGCTGCACCGCCCTCGGTGACGGCGGCCTGCAGACGGGCTACGAGGGCCCCGGCCGCACGGTGGGTTTCGAGTTCTTCGACGAGTTCGACCCGGAGGAGGTGGCCCGCACGGCCGCCGGGCGGGCGCTGCGGATGCTCGACGCCCGGCCCGCCCCGACCGGCAAGCTGCCGGTGGTGCTCCGCCAGGGCGCCGGCGGCGTCCTCTTCCACGAGGCCTGCGGCCACGGCCTCGAGGCCGACCTCGTGAACCGGGACGCCTCCGTCTTCCGGGGCCGGGTCGGCACCCAGGTCGCGTCGCCGCTCGTGACCCTGGTCGACGACGGCACCTTCGACCGGGCCTGGGGCACGCTGGCCGTCGACGACGAGGGCCACCCCGCCACGCACAACACGCTCATCCAGGACGGCGTGCTCAACGACTACATGTGGGATCTCCTCCGGTCCCGGCAGGAGGGCCGGCAGTCGAGCGGCAACGGCCGGCGGGAGACGTACAAGTCGCTCCCGATGGTCCGCATGACCAACACCTACCTGCTGGCCGGCCAGAGCGACCCCGACGACATCATCGCCTCCACCCCCTACGGGCTGTACTGCGCCGCCCTCGGCGGCGGGCAGGTCAACACCGCCACGGGCGACTTCGTCTTCGGCGTGACCGAGGCCTACCTGATCGAGAACGGCCGCCTGACCACCCCGATCCGGGCCGCCAACCTCATCGGCAACGGCCCCGAGACGCTGCTGGCCATCGACGCCGTCGGCTCCGACTTCGACACCTGGGCCGGCACCTGCGGCAAGGACGGGCAGGGTGTGCCGGTCTCGGCCGGCCAGCCCACCGTGCGGGTGGCGGAGATGACGGTCGGCGGTACGGCCGGTGCCTAGCGGCGGGGGGCCCGGGGGTTCGGGGGTGTCCGCCGGAAACGAAGCGCTCCTGTCGCTGGTCCGCAAGATCGCCGGCGAGGCCCGGCCCGGGGAGCAGGTCGAGGCCTACGCCGCCCGCTCCAAGGGCACGGAGGTCAAGGTGTTCGGCGGCGAGGTCGAGTCGGTG
>JAUZEX010000400.1 GCA_030838815.1 Actinomycetota bacterium | reverse complement strand
TTGGCCGCCTCGTCGCCGTCCACATCGACGACGGCGACGGCGGCCCCCTCGAGCGCCAGCCGTTCCGCCACGGCCCGGCCGATTCCCCGGGCCGCTCCGGTGACGCAGGCGACGCGTTCGTCGAAGCGCATTGTTCGTTCTCTCCTAGATGATGATGCTGACCTTGCCGGCGGGCCGGAGCGACTCGAGATCGAGCACCGCCTTGCGGTGCCGGAACCGCAGCGTCTCCCCGTCCCAACCGAGCAGGTGGTCGTAACGGCCGACGTAGAGGTCGTTGTGCTCGTAGCGGATGCGGTAGACGGTGAAGTTCGCCCGGACCCGGACCGTGCCCGGCTGCTCCCCCGCCGCCACCCGCACGTTGGCGACGAAGCGCCGGGTCCGGGAGTGCGGGTTCTCGATGTGGGCGTTGCGGCTCTTCAGCCGCTTCACCCGGGCCTGGAGGCGCCCCCAGTCGTCGCTGATGAGGAACAGCGACGTGTTCGGGTCGCTGTCGGGGGCGTCGGTGGCGGGCATCCGGTAGGTGCCACCCGGCTCGAACAGCGACAGCCAGTCGTCGAGTCGCCAGTCGTCGAGCAGTTCGGCCTCGAGGAAGAGGAAGTCCTCGACCTCGGCGCGGCTGGGCGCGACCCGTTCGACGGCCAGCGTGGGTTCGACGTGCACGGTCGTCATCGGATCACGTCCTTATCGGGCGGCACCGGTCGGGGTCGGCACCGGTTCCGCCGCGGCCGGTGCGCCCGTGATCAGGTCGTTCCAGCGGCGCCAGAAGCTGCGCATCTGCAGCTCGTCGTTGGCTCCCGGGTGCGCGTTGGTCATCCCCCGGGAGAGGTCCGACCACTCCATCTCCCGCCAGGTGCGGAAGCCCCGCTGGCAGACCTCGAGGGCCTCGATGTCGTCGGGGGTGGCGAACCCACCGGGTCCGAGGAAGGTGAGGAAGCTGTCGAGCCGCCGGGCCCGCAACTCCGGCGCCTCTCCCCGGGGGGCGAGCGCCCAGGCAGACACCGTCATGTAGTCCGGCGTGATGGGTTCGAAGGTCCGGATGGTGATCGACATGATGTCATTGACGACGAGATTGGGGAAGATCACCATGTTCCGGTTCCGCTCGGCGATCCGTATGGCCCGCTCCTGGCCGAGCCGGGCGACGAGCTCGTCCCGTAGGCGGTCGAGGTCTTGGCGGACCTCTTCGCCCCAGCGGGGCTCCCAGTGGGCGATGGGCCGCCCCCACGGTGCGGCGTACTCGATCACGCCGTGGCCGTTGCCGAGCTGGCGGGCGGTCCCGGAGACGCCCATCGACAGGTCGGTCCCGAGGTCCTTCAGGTAGGTGAAGTACGTCGCGTGGGTGGTGAGCGCGTGGTAGCCGTCGATGCTGTTCTCGACCAGCAGCTTCCAGTTGGCCCGCATGCTGTATTCCTGGGTGCCGCCGATGACTTCCATGCCGTCGGGGTTCTGGTCGACGAGTAGATCGAGGTACTCGCAGGCGCCACTCAGGTACGCCGGGAGGTCGACGGCGCCCCGGTCGAAGTTGACGAAGACGAAGCCGCGGTAGGCCTCGAGGCGCGGCGCCTCCCCGAGGCCGAGCTCGGAGCGGTCGAACCCCTCGCCGTACGCTTCGTCGCCGGGGACGGTGAGCAGCTCGCCGGAGTTGGCGAAGGTCCAACCGTGGTAGAAGCAGGTGAACCGCTTGGCGCAACCCTGCGCCTCCCGGCAGACCTGCGCCCCGCGGTGGGGGCAGGCGTTGAGGTAGGCCCGGATCCGTCCGGTGTGGTCGCGGGCGAAGATCAGCGGGCGGCCGGCGACGGTGCGGGTCTTGAAGCTGCCCGCCTTGGGGAGTTCCGACTCGTGGCCCAGGTACAGCCAGGACCGGTCGAAGATCAGTTCCCGCTCTCGTTGGAGGAGTTCCGGGGACGTCATCGTCGAGCGGTGGACCCGGAACAGGCCGCGAACCGGGTCGTCCACGACCAGCGGGCCTCCGGAGCCGTTGGTGTCGGTCATCGCCAAAGGGCGAAGCACTTGTTGGAGTTGAAGACCCAGGTCTCGACGAACTCCGACCACTCGAGGGACAGCCCGAGCTCCTCGACGGCACCCACGAGGCAGAACCAGTTGAGCATCTCCTGCTGTCCGGCGTCCTCGATGGCCGCCAGCGGCGTTTCCCGCCACGTCGTGAAATCGGCCGTGGTCAGCGCGTCATAGAGCCGGCGGTCGCTGGCGGTGTCGGGCCAGAGCCGCCACGTCTTGTCGGTGAGGAAGGCGTGCGACCAGCTGGACGACGCCATGAGTACGGCCCGCCACGGGCTCTCCCGCAGGATCCGGGCGACGGCGGCCCCCAGGGCGGTGCAGCGGGACGGCGACGGGGATGGCGGGTCGCTCTCCTTGGCCGGCACGGCATCCTTGAAGCGGGCCAGGCCTCCTTTGCGGGTCATGAGATGGCGGCCGTAGCAGTTCACCGCGATGGGGAGGATGGGCACGTCGAAACCGACCCGGTCGTAGTCGAGGAAGAGCAACGTGTTCAGGAAGGCGTGGGGGAACGGCTGCCCGGACCGGCTCTGGTAGGCGTAGGCGGTGTCGAAACCGGCGTCGAGGAGGCGGCGGGCGACGTGGCGTCCGATCTCCTTCGCCCCCGGGAAGTCGATCGTGGTCCCCTCGTCCTCACCCCAGACGTTGGGGATGCCCATGAACGGGTGCTCCCACGGCTTCACTTTGGTGTCCTCGAGGGCGAGGACGCAGAAGGCCGGGACGCATTCCTCCCGGAAGTTCTCGTACTGGTCGTCGCCCCACACCACGATCACGTCGGGCCGGAACTCGTCGACGGCCCGGCGGAGCCGGCGCGTCTGCTCGAGCAGGGCGGCCCGGTGGCGGGCGGCGGCGGTCGTCCCGGTGTCGTCGGCGTACTCGGCCGCCGCCGGCGCCGGCCAACCCGCCGGCGTGCGGAGCGCCTCGGGGATGTCCGGGTCCTGCAAGGTCCAGCGCAGGATGTCGGCCATGTGCTCGTCGGGCCAGGTCAGGGGCGGGTAGTGCGTGAGCCCGATGGCGATCGTCTCGGCCATCAGCGAACCTCCTCGTAGGCGCGGGTCCCGAGCAGCGTGGCGGCGTTCCCGGCCGCCACCGCCCGGTAGGTGGCCTCGTCGCAGTAGCCGGCCGCTCGGGCGGCCCGGATGGTCGCCCCCGGCGTCTCCTGGGCGGCGAAGGGATAGTCCGTCCCGACCACGACGTGGTCGTTCCCGAAGCGGGCCAGGGTGAGCGCCAGGGTCTGCGGGTCGTAGGTCAGCGAGTCGGCCCACAGCCGCCGGGCGACGACGCTCGGCCGCTCGTGCAGCCGTGCGGCCATGCCCGGGAGGACGTCGTAGCCCCGGTCGAGCCGGCCGAGGAGCATCGGCAGCGCGCCGCCGCCGTGGGCCAGGCACACCTTCAACCTCGGCCGGGCCGAGAGCACGCCGCCCACGATCAGCTGCGCGGCGGCCACCGCCGTCTCACAAGGCATGCCGACCCCGAAGCCGAGGCCGAGCGGCGCCAGCCGGGCGGCGTCGGCCTCCGGCAGCGCTCCGGGGTGGACAAGCAGCAGCGCGTCGAGTTCATCGGCGGCGGAGAAGAAGTCGTCGAAGGCCGGGTCGGCGAGGTCGCGGCCGGCGACGGTGGTGCCGATCTCGACCCCTGGGAAGCCGAGCTCGGCGACACAACGGCGCAGCTCGGTGACGGCCGTCTCCGGGTCCTGGAGGGGAACGCCACCGAGCGCCCGGAACCGTCCCTCCCCGCCCCGGACGAACTCGGCCAGGAAGTCGTTCTGCGCCCGGGCCAGCGCCAGGGCGTCGGACGGCGCGGCGTCGTAGCAGAACGTCACCGGGATGGGCGAGACCACCTGGACGTCGACACCGGCGGCGTCGAGGTCGTCGATCCGGCGGGACGGCGACCAGCACCGGGAATCGATCGTCCGGAACACCCGGCCGGCGACGACGACGGCGGCCTGGTCACGCGACCGCTCGACCGTCGGCCACCGGCCGCCGCCGACCGATGAGCGTTGAGCCGGCAGCCCCGGCGGGATCGCATGGGAGTGCACGTCGACGAGCCCGGGCATGGGGCGAGCATGCTCCGGCCCGTCACCCTCTGGGAGAGTGGACGCCGCTCCACTTGCCTCGCGCCTCACCACCATCGCCGCTCCCTCCCGATCGCCGGTCCGTCGGCCCGGCGCCGTGGTGGTGCCGGCGGCCGGAGTGGAGTGGTCACCGCTCCTGACAGTTCGTCCCCGACCGCCCAATGTTCGGGACGACGCAGACTGCGACGACGAGGAGACCCATGGCCGACCATGAACTGATCGTGTCCCTGGCCAAGGAGCTGCGGATCGCCGAGGAGACGGGCCACGCTGTCGAACCGCTTTCCGAGCGCCACCCCGAACTCACCGTCGACGACGCCTACGCCGTCCAGCTCGAGAACGTCCGGGCCCGGCTCGCCGGCGGCGACCGGGTCGTCGGTCACAAGGCCGGGCTCACGAGCGTCGCAATGCAACGGCAACTGGGGGTCGATGAGCCGGACTTCGGGCACCTGTTGGCCTCGCAGGGAGTGGGCAACGGGGGCGTGGTCGACGCCGGCCGGCTGCTGCAGCCGAAAGTGGAGCTCGAAATCGGCTTCCTCATCGGCGCGCCGCTCGAAGGCTCCGGGGTGACCGTGGCCGACATCCTGGCCGCCACCACCGGGGTGTTCCCGACGCTGGAGATCATCGACAGCCGGATCGCCGACTGGCGGATCCGCCTCGTCGACACGGTCGCCGACGCCGCCTCCGGCGCCCGCTTCGTCCTTCCCTCCCGGGTGACACCGCTGGCCGGTCTCGACCTCCGGGTCCTCGGCGGGATCATGGAAGTGAACGGCCGGCTGTCGTCGTGGAGCTGCGGAGCAGCCGCCCTCGGCGATCCGCTGCTGTGCGTCGCCTGGCTGGCGAATCTCCTCGCCCGCTACGGCGGCCGGCTCGAACCGGGCCACGTCGTCCTCTCCGGGGCCCTGGCCGCGGCGGTGCCGGTGGCCGCGGGCGACGTCGTCACGGCGACCTTCGACCGGCTCGGAACGGCCTCCGTCCGTTTTGACGCCTGAACCGACCGTGAACGTCGCGGTAGACGAGAAGGAGCTTCTTGGGGTCCTGGCGATCCTCGACGCCCTGGCCGCCGATGAACAGCGGTCCTCGGAGGAGCTGGCCGACCAGGTCGGCCTCCCGCCGGCGTCCGCCGCCGAGATCCTG
>JAUZEX010000805.1 GCA_030838815.1 Actinomycetota bacterium | reverse complement strand
CAGTCGAGGCCGGCCAGCAGGCCGTCGTTGAGGCGGCTCGGAAGCTCGCGGATCAGGTGGACGGGCGTGACCCTCTTCGGTGTGACGAGGTGGCGGGCGCCGGCCGCCGCGGCGTCGGCGATCTGGGCCGCCACCTGCTCCGGCGTCAGCGTCGGAAGTGCTCGCACCCGGTTCAGCCGGGCCGACACCGCCGCGATCGTCGGCGACCGGCGGGCCTGCTCCATGAGTTCCGTGCCGGACACCTCGCCGAGCTGGACGATCGTGGCCCGCACGCCCGGTGTACGGCGCAGCTCCCGCTGCAGGGCGGCGGTGAAGTGGGTGAGACCCGCTTTGGTCGCGCCGTAGGTCGTGAGCGTCGGGAAGGCGGTGAGCCCGCTCAGTGACGAAACGCAGACGATCCGGCCCCGGCCCCGGGCCAGCATCCCGGGGAGCACCTGGCGGCACAGCTCCGCCGGCGCGACACAGTTGAGGGCGAAGCTCTGGCGGATGTCGTCGGGCGACTGGTCGACGAGCCGGTTCACCACCGCCACGGCGGCGTTGTTGACGAGAACGTCGACCGGGCCGGCCCCGGCTTCGATGCGGGCGATCAGACCGTCGAGGTCGGCGGCCTCGGCGAGGTCGGCCTGGACGGCCTGCCCGCCGATGTCGGCGGCCAGTGCCTTGAGCGGGACTTCGCTGCGGGCCACCACGGTCACCGTGGCCCCCCGGGCGGCCATCTCCCGGGCCAGCGCGGCGCCGATGCCCCGCGAGGCGCCGGTCACCACGACATGGGCACCCGACAGGGCCAGCGGCGCAGGCCGGGGACTCAACTGTGCCCCACCAGCTGGAAGTCGTCGCCGATCACGTCGGTCTCGTGGGCCAGCCGCTGGTCGAGGAGGACGTTGACCGCGGCCCGGAGCTCGCCGCCATCTTCGGGGCCGACAGCGGGAAATGTCGCCTCCACTGCCCGGGACAGCACCTCGGTGGCCCGGTTGTAGTCAGCGGCGACGTCAGCGGCGTGGAGTCCCGGGCTCACGTTCGCCCGGAACTCCTCCAGCGCCTGGGCCACCGACGCCGCGCCCGGCAGGTCGGAAGCGGCGACGCGGGAGGCGACCATTTCGATGGCGGACATCTCCTCGCCCATCCAGCCGAGCTCGTGCTCGGCCCGCACCGCCAGGGTCCGGAGGATGTGGTCGATCATGTGGAGACTGGTGGCCACGTGGGGATCCGTGACGGCCGGCGCCACCTTCTCGGCCAGCTCCCGGCGGACGACGTCGAGCAACTGGGCCGTTGTCGGAGCGGTGATCATCGGTCCTCCATCTGGCTTGGCTCCATCAGGCTTCCCTCCATCTGGGCGGCCATGGCCGCCTCCAGTTGCCGGGTGCCGCCCAGGAACAGCCGGTGGGTGAACGGCTCGGCCGACACGAGGTAGGCGCTCGTCAGCAGATGGTTCTCGCCCCGGGCCATGGCGGCCACCCCGGCCAGCATCGCCCCGAACGGCTTGGCGCCGGCCAGGATGGCGAAGTAACCGACGGTCAACGGGTTGACGATCTCCGGCGACGCGCCGGTGAGCTCGCAGTACCGGGAGCAGAACGCCACCGGGTCGAGCCCGATGAGGTCGGGCGGGGCGAAGGCGGCGACGTTCTGACACCAGCCGAGGTCGAAGCGGGGGTCGCCGACGTGGGCGTACTCCCAGTCGATGACCTGCATCCGGCCCTGGGCGTCGATCATGACGTTGCCGGTCTGGAACTCGCCGTGCACCAACGTGAGCGGCGCCGGGGGCGGCTTGTGGGTCTCGAGCCAGCAGGCGACGTAGCGCAGGAACGGGTTGCGTTCGGCGTGGTCCGCCTCCACCTGCCGCCAGGCGGCGATGAGCCCGTCGACGTACTCGTCCCAGCCGGCCGGACGGGCGTAACGGTCGGGGGCGGCGTCGGCGCCGGCGCCGTGCACGGCGGCCAGCGTCTCGGCCAGCTGCCCGGCCAGGCGACGACGTTCCGTGTCGTCGGCGGCGGCGGCATGGGCGCCGAGCTGGGGGCCGTCGACGAAGTCGAGGACGATGCCGGGCCGCTCGAGGATCGACCCGTCGTCGAAGGCCAGGGCCGGCGGCATCGGCATGGTGCCTTTGGCGGTCAGCTGGGCCAGCAGCTCCCATTCGTGGGCCCGATCGGTGGACGTCAGCGCCGCCCCGGCCGGTGGGTCGGTGCGCAGCACATGGCGGCGTGCCCCTTCCGCCGACGTGGCCGTGAATCCATAGGTGAGCAGGCTGTACCCGCCCGGGATCGGTTTCACGTCGCTGACGGTCACGTCGGCCGGTGCACCGTTCTTGCGGAGGAGCGCCTCGAGGCGGGCAGGCAGATCGGTGGTCGTGGTCATGCGGGCTCCCAGGTGAGCGGAAGGTGGTCGACTCCCATGGCGCCGCCGCCGTGGGACCGGATGACCGCCCCGTCGGCGATGCGGTAGTCGGGAATGCGGCGGTGGAACTCCTCGAGCGCCACCTTGAGCTCGCAGCGGGCGAGGTGCGACCCGAGGCAGCGGTGAGGCCCGGCGCCGAAGGCCAGATGGCGGTTGGAGGTGCGGTCGAAGCGGACGCCGGTCGCGTCGTCGAACTCGGCCGGGTCGCGGTTGGCCAACACGGTCGAGAGCAGGACCCGGTCGCCCTCTCTCAGGCACACGCCGGCGAACTCCGCGTCGCGGGTCACGGTGCGGGCCGGGTTCACGACCGAGAAGGCCCGCAGCAGCTCCTCCACCGCCGCCGGGATCAACCCGGGGTCGGCCACCAGCGCCTTGCGGTGCTCGGGGTTGGCGGCAAGATAGGCGAAGGAGAAACCGAGCGCGGCGGTGACGGTGTCGAGGCCGGCGATGAAGAGGAGGAAGGCGTAGTCGAAGATCTCGTCCTTGGTCAGCGGTTGCCCGGCGACCTCGGCCCGGGCCAGCACGGCGAATAGGTCGTCGAGGCGGCCCTCGCCGCGAGCGACCTCGGCCATCCGGCGGGTGACGAGCTCGTCGAGGTACCCGGCGATCTGCGCCTTGGCGTCGGCGCGCACCTCGGGTCGGTCGTGGGCGTGGAGCAGGGCGTGGTTCCAGGCCGCGAAGCGGGTGGCCTCGGCGGCCGGGAGGCCCAGCAGCTCGACGAAGATCGTGGTCGGGAACGGAACGGCGAAATCGGCCAGGAACTCACAGGCTCCCTGAGCGGCGAGCCTGTCGAGGAGCCCGACGCACGTTGCGCGGATGGCCGGTTCGAGCCGAGCCACCGCCTGGGGCGAGAACACAGCCGCCAGGGGGTGGCGGTAGACGCCGTGCTCCGGCGGGTCGAGCTCGAGCGGAAGGAGACGCCGGGGCCGGGGCGTCGGCGGGATCCCGGTGATCCGGCTCGAGAACAACTCCGGATGCTGGAACGCGTCCCGTATGTCGGCTGCTTCGGTCAGCACCCAGTAGCCGCCGTACATCGACGACTGGAACGCCCGCTGCCCCCGGGCCGCGTCGAACACGCCGAACGGGTCGGAGGAGATCCGGGGATCGTGGTGGTAGTCGAAGGCGCCCGCGACCGCCACGTCAGGGTCAGGCATCGAAGCGGAACAGCTTTCGGGCGTTGAACTCGACGATCTGGTGGACTTCGTCGTCGGGGACGTCGACCAGCGTCTCGGCCGCCCGCTTCCGGGCGTGGGGCCAGTTCGAATCGGAGTGCGGATAGTCGCACTCCCAGGTGATCCGGTCGACGCCGATCCAATGGCGGTTGGCGATGCCGAACTCGTCGTCGATGAAGCACCCCCAGATGTGACGCCGGAACAGCTCCGAGGGCCGCACGTCCTGGTTGACGCCGGTGTAGTACTTGTGGCGCTCCCACGTGTAGTCGATCCGTTCCAGCATGTACGGGATCCACCCGATCCCGCCTTCCGAGAGCGCGACCTTGAGATTTCGGAACTTGTGGAACACCGGCGAGAACAGCAGATCGGCGGTGGTGGCCATCGAGTTGCAGCCGAACAGGGTGATGGCCACGGCGAAGGGGGCGTCGTCGGCGGTGACCGGAGGCCGGCCCGAACTGCCGAAGTGCATCGACAACGGCATGTCCGCCTCCTGGGCGGCGGCGAACACCGGATCCCAGTGGTCGGTGTGAAACGACGGCAAGCCGAGCGGCGCCGGGTTCTCGGGGAACGAGATCGTCCGGGCACCCTTGGCCGCGGTGCGCTCCACCTCGGCGGCGGCGAGACGCGGATCCCACAGGGGCAGGATGACGACGGGAATGAAACGGGTGGGGGCCGCGGCGCACCACTCGTCGATCATGAAATCGTTCCAGGCCCGGACGCAGCGCAGCGCGAGATCCTTGTCCTGCGACTGGAGGAACACGGTCCCGGCGAACTTCGGGAACGTCGGGAAGCAGATCTGCGCTTCGATGCCGTCGGCGTCCATGTCCCCCACCCGGGCCTGCGGGTCGTAACAGCCCGGGAGGATCTCGTCGTAGCGGGTGGGCTCGAGCCCGAAGTCCTCCCGGCGGCGGCCGGCGACGGCGTTGAGGGCCATCTGCGGATAGCTCCGGCCCTCATAGAGCCAGACCTGCGCCGGTCCCGGCGCTGTCCCGTCGTCGCCCGGGGCGCCGCGGTCGACCTCGACGACCCGAGGCCCGCTCTCCTGGTCCGACGCCGGAAGGCGATCGAGCCACACCCGGGGGTGTTCGATGACGTGGTCATCGGTCGAGATGAGGTTCATGTAATCCTGCAGCGGCACGTGCGTTCCTTCCCTCCGGTCAACGGCAGGAGATCCGGCCGCCGTCGAAAGCGGTCCACTGGCCGCCTTCGGCGTAGTTCGTCGCCCAACAGATCTGGCGGGGGGTGTTCTGGCCCCGGGTGAAGGTCAGCGGCATGACGAGCCCGCCCAGCGTCTCCCCCTTGAACGACCACAGACCGTCGAGCACCGCCTGGGCCGTCGGCGGCTCCCCGAGGTTGGCCGCGGCCTTCTCGAACACCCGGGCCGCCGCCCAGCCGGAGGCGTGACCGGCTCCCGGCGCCTTGCCGAGGTACTTCTTGATGGCGGCCTGGAACTCGGCCGCCGCCGGTGTGCTGCCGTCCGTCCAGACGAAGTGGCCGATGCTCGAGATCAGCCCGCCGGCCAGGTTCGTGTCCGACGCATGCTCGGTCTTGGACGATGCCGCCACCTCGGTGAAGAGCGGCCGGTAGCTCTGGCGGGCGCACGACGCCGCGATGCGCCGCACACTGGCGGCGTCCATCACCATCGTGAGGATCTCCGCCCCGGCGTTGCGGGCGTTGAGGCATTCGGCGGTGTAGTCGGGCTGGGCGATCGAGGCGCGGGCGCTGTAGACGGGTTCCAGTCCCTGGCCTTTCACCTCACCTTCCTTCGTCCAGACCCGATCGGCGTCGGCGCAGGTCGTGGCTTCGGTGCAGGTGATCGCCGCCCATTTCACCTTGCCCTTGGCCCTGGCCACCGACGCCACCGACGAGGCGACCGCCTTCCAGTAGGTCTGACCGGTGGCGACGTGCGTGAAATAGGTCGGACTGCTGTAGAACCAGTCGCTGCCACCTTCGTTGCCGATCACCGGGATCCCCTTGCGGGTGAGGTACTCGACGCTCGACGCGCCGGTGATGACCTCGCCGTTGCCGATCAGGGCGATGACCCCCTGGGTCTCCACCAGTTGCTGCACCAGCGATCGGTGGCGGGCCTGGTCGCCCCCGTCGTCGGCCATCACCAGCTTGACCTGGTGGCCGTTCACGCCGCCCCGGTCGTTGACCCACTTCACCCAGACCTGCACCGCCTCCGGAAGGTCGGTCAACGACGACCCCGCCGGACCGGTGTAGGTCCCGACGTTCCCGATGAGGACGGGCGAGCGGAGAACGGCCGGGGCCGGCCCCGGAGCGTCACCGGCCTGCTGGCCCGGAGACGACCGCTCTTTCGGGTTGGCGGCGGGAGTACCCGGCTGGCTCTGCCCGGTAGGGCTCGACCCCGCGACCGGCCGGCGGGACGCCAAGGTCGTCGCCGTCGCCGAATCCGCACTTGTGGCGGTGCCGGCGCCGGCGCCGGGGCTGCCGGTCGCCGGGCCGGGTGCGGCCGTGGCGGTGCCTGCGCTGCTCGAGGGCGCCGAAGCGACCGTGGAGTCCTGACCGGTGGAGGCGACCGGCCCGGTGGCAACCGGAGCGTCGGCCCCGACGACGCTTCGGGTGGCCGCCAGGGCGAGGTCACCGCTCCGGGTGAGGCCGGCGGCGGCCCGGAGGTCGCCGCTGGAGCGGCGCGAG
>JAUZEX010000768.1 GCA_030838815.1 Actinomycetota bacterium | reverse complement strand
GGCCGCCGGCGCGACGAACCGGAGTGGCTCCGCTCGAAGCCCAGCGTGGTGAGGGCCACCCGCCACCCGTCGCCGACCTCGCCGAGCCGGAGGCCGTCGGGGATGCGGACGTCGGAGAAGAACACCTCGCTGAAGCTGGCCCCTCCGCTCATCTGGCGGATGGGTCTGATCTCCACGCCGGGCCGGTCGAGGGGGACGAGGAAGGCGGTCAGGCCCCGGTGCTTGGGGAGATCGGGGTCGGTGCGGGCGATCAGCTCCCCGTAGGCGGCGTGGGGCGCGCCCGACGTCCACACCTTCTGCCCGTTGACGATCCACTCGTCGCCGTCCTGGACCGCCCGGCACGACAGGTTGGCCAGATCGCTCCCGGCGCCCGGCTCGCTGAACAACTGGCAGGCCAGCATCTCGGCCCGGCGCAAGGGTCGCAGGAACCGGTCCCTCTGCTCGGCGGTGCCGAAGGTGGCCACGGTGGGGGCGACGAGGCGGACGGTCACGCTGAACAGCTCGGCCCCGGGCGGGACGACGAAGCCGGCCTCCTCTTCGACGAAGATCCGGGCGTGCTCGGCCGACAGGCCGGCGCCGCCCCACTCCTGCGGCCAGGCGACGGCGGCGTAGCCGCCATCGTCCTTGGCCTGCTGCCACACCTGGTTGGCCCGGAGGATCGCCGCCTCGTCGTCGGCCGAGAGGTTGTGGAACACGGCCACCGAATCGGAACCCTCACCCCAGGGGCGGTCGGCGGGATGGCCGCCGGGCCGGGGCTCGGCGTGCTGCTCCAGCCAACCCCGAACGGTCTTGCGCCAGGTGTCGAGGTCGGGAACGGTGCTCATCGCGTCAACGGGTGAGGACGGTGCAGGCGCTGATGCCGGGCGCGCCGTACACGTGGGTGAAGCCGACGCGGGGGTCGCCCGGCACCTGACGCTCGCCGGCGCGCCCCTGGAGTTGGGCCACGACCTCGTAGACCTGCCGCAGCCCCGATGCGCCGATCGGTTCGCCGTTGGCCAGGCAGCCGCCGTCGGTGTTCACCGGGAGGGCGCCGTCGATGTCGGTGACGCCCCGGGCCATCCACTCCTCCTGCTCGCCGTCCTTGCACAGGCCGCATTCGGCGAGGTGCATGACTTCGGCGCCGGCCTCGGTGTCCTGCACCTGGGCCACCTGCACCTCGTCGGGGCCGATGCCGGCCTGGGCGAAGGCGGCCCGGGCGGCGTCGACGCTCGGGGAGTCGGACCGCTCGAGGGCCAGCCCGGGGCTGAATACCTCGAAGGACCCGAAGCGCCGGGTCCGCACCACGGCCGAGCGCAGCTGGACGGGCCGGTCGCAATAACGGGACGCCTGGTCGGCCCGGGCCAGCACCAGGGCCACGCCCCCCTCGCCCGGCGAGCAGAACATGTACTGCGTCAGGGGATGGGCGATCATCGGGGCGGCCAGGATGTCCTCCTCCGACAACGGTCTGCGCCGCCAGGCGTTGGGGTTGCGGGCGCCGTTGCGGAAGGCCTTGGCCGCCACCCTGGCCAGCGCGGCGCCGGTGATGCCGTGATCGTGCATGTAGCGCTGGATCTTCATGGCGAAGAACTGGGTGGTGACCATCAGGCCCGTCTCGCCGTACCACGCCCCGAGGCCGTAGGCGGCGGGGTCGGAGCCGAAGGCGCCCGGCGGATGCTTGTCGAACCCGACCACCACCCCGAGGTCACCGGCGCCGGCCCGGATGGCGTTGTAGGCCGACACCAGCGCCGAGCCGCCGGTGGCGCAACCGTTGCGCACGTTGACGAACTGCAGGCCCGTGAGCCCGAGGTCGGCGACCATGGTGTCGGCGTTGCCGCCGTCCTTCGAGCCGCCGAAGGCGAAGTCCACGTCGGACCAGCCGGCGCCGGCGTCGGCGAGCGCCTCCCGGACGGCGTGCACGCCCATGGCCCGGCCCGACACCCCGTCGTGGCGCCCGAAGGGATGGATCCCGATCCCGACGATGGCGACCTCGGGTCTGGTCATCTTGTCCTCCGATCGGCGCCGCTGCCGTCCCGAGGGGCGAAGGCATAGGTCACCTTGTCGCCGTAGGGAACGATGACGAGTTCGACGGGTAGTCCGATCCGCAGCCGGTCAGGGTCGGCCACCGTGAGCCGCGCCTCGACCCGTACCTCGCCGGGCAGTTCGACGTAGCCCACGCCATAAGGCTCGAAGTCCTCCGGTCCGGCGTAGGGCGGCTTGGGCCGGAAGCCCTGCACCGTCCAGGTGTAGAGCGTGCCCGTCCGCCCCAGGAGGCGCTCCTCGACGTCGACCGAGGTGCAGCGGGGGCAGGAGCCCTGGGCCGGGAAGGTCACGACCCCGCACGTCCGGCACCGGCTCCCGATGAGACGGGGCTGGTCGGCGGGCCAGGTGAAGAGGCCGTCGGCCACGGGTTGGGCGGGCAACGTTTCCCTGCCGTCCGGGGCTAGGACGACGCCAGGTGGCGGACGGCCTCGACAACGTCGGCCGCCACCGGCAGCGGCTCCAGGCCCGAGGCCAGGAACGGGGTGGGGACGTAGCGGGCGCCGAGGCGGGTGACCGGTTGGGCGAGCTCCTCGAAGAGCTCCTCGGTGATGGTGGCGGCGATCTCCGCCCCCGGCCCGGCGAAGCGGGTGGCGCCGTGGACGACGACCGCCCGCCGGGTGCGGGCCACCGAGGCCAGCACGGTGGGAAAGTCGAGCGGCACCAGTGTGCGCAGATCGATGACCTCGGCCGAGATCCCTTCCCCGGCCAGGGTGTCGGCGGCGGCCAGGACGCCGGGCATCTGGGCGCCGTAGGAGATGACGGTCACGTCGTCGCCGGCTCGGCGCACCGCCGCCTGCCCGAGCGGGACCCGGTGGTCGCCGGTGGGGACGGGCTCCTTCTGGGAGTAGTGCAGGGCGACGTGCTCGATGAACAGGCAGGGGTCGTCGTCGAACACGCAGGAGGCCAGCAGCCCCTTGGCGTCGGACGGGGTCGAGGGGAACACCACCTTGATCCCCGGCGTGTGCATGAACCACGCCTCCAGCGACTGGGAGTGCTGCGCCCCGAACCGGCTGTTGCCGACCACGGTCCGGACCGTGATGGGGACGGGGTGCTGACCGCCCGACAGGTACCGGAACTTGGCCGCGTGGTTCACGAGCTGGTCCATGGCCACGGTGACGAAGTCGAAGAACATGACCTCGGCCACCGGCCGGTAACCGGCCAGGGCGGCGCCGATGGCGGCCCCCAGGATGGACTGCTCGGCAATGGGGGTGTCCCGCACCCGGCTGGTGCCGTGCCGGGTCGACAGCCCCTTGGTCACCTTGAACACCCCGCCGGACGGGTCTGCGATGTCCTCGCCCAGCAGGAGGACCTTGGGGTCGGCGGCCAGGGCCAGGTCCAGGGCCGAGTTCATGGCCACGGCCGTCGTCATGGCGGCCGTGTCGGATCCGGTCAGGTCGACCTCCGTGGTGATCATCGCCCCTCCACCCACGCCCGGTCGGCGAACACGTCGTCGTAGATCTCGCCGGGCTCGGGCCGGCGGGCGGCCTGGGCGAACTCGAAGGCGTCGTCGACGGCCGCTTCGACCGCCTGGTCGATCTCGTCGAGCCGGGCCGGCGAAACGTGGTGGCCCTCCACCAGCCAGGCCCGGAAGGTGGGGGCGGGGTCGCGGGCCAGTGCCGCTTCCAGCTCGGCCGGGGGCATGTAGGAGTAGTCGGCCGAGCTGGTGTGGCCCACCAGGCGGTAGGTGCGGCACTCGACGAAGGTCGGCCCCACACCGGATCGGGCCCGGCCCGCCGCCTGGCCCAGCACCCGCCACGTCTCGATCGGATCGAACCCGTCCACCGCCACCGCCGCCATGTTGTAGGCCGCGGCCCGCTCGGCCAGCGCCGTCGACGGCGCATAGGCGGCAATGGGCGTGTGCTCGGCCCACATG
>JAUZEX010000763.1 GCA_030838815.1 Actinomycetota bacterium | reverse complement strand
GCGGCTCGCCCTTCCGGGCCGCCTCGCACGCCGCCTGCGTGGCGTCGGTCCCGGTTGAAATCGTGACCATGGCCCGGTACGGCGGTGGTCCGTCGTAGCCGGGTTGGGCGGCGGCCGTGAACGTCGGCAGGCGGGCCAGCCCGCAGTTGAGCTTGACCACGGGGCTTTCGCTCCGCCAGCCGTCGACCTTGTCGGCAAAGGCGCCGAAGCCGGCCGGGACGTCCCCGCCGCCCGCCTGGCACAACGCCAGCGTCCGCTTCGGATCGGCATTGCTCACGACCGCCCTGGCCCGGATGACGTCACCGCCCTCCAGCACGACCGCCGGGCCACCCCCCGCTCTCGCGGCCCCAACGCCCGGCAGGATGGCGGCGACCGGGGTGTCGGTGAGGATGATGGCGCCGGCTTCCGTGGCGGCGTCGGCCAGGGCGAGGGAGACCCGGCCCATCCCGCCCTCCACATAGCCCCAGGCGCCCGGCTTCCCTTCCAGCGTCCCCAGGGAGTGCATGGCGTGGATGGCGGCGGTGCCGGGGTCCCGGGGCCCGGCGAAGGTGCCGATGATCCCCTGGCCGTGGAGGGCGGTGCGGAGCCGCTCGTCCCGTACATGGCGCTCGATCACGTCGGCGATCGGCGTGTCGAAGAGGACCTCGATCAGCTCGGGGTCGTGGCCGAGGCGCTCCTCGAGCTCGGCCCGGGTCGGGGACGGCCCGAGCCAGGTGTCGGTCGCGTCGCGGTAGTCGCCCCGCAGCGCCCGCCGGAGCCGGCCGAAGAGCGCCTCGTAGGCGAGATAGCCGTCGACGTCGCCCGGGGCGACCTCGGCCACGCTGGCCGCCGTCCGGACGGAGTCGTCCCACAGGGTGAGGGCGGTGCGGTCCTCGAAGGGGCACCACAGGTGCGGGTCGACCGGCTGCACCCGGTACCCCCGCCGGGGGAGCGCGAGCTCCTCGACCACCAGCGGGTGGAGCAGCCCGACGAGATAGGCGCAGGGGCTCATCACGAACCGTTCGTCGGCGAACGGCGTCTCGAGCGTGCAGGCGCCGCCGATCTGCCCCCGACGCTCGAGCACGAGAACCGACTGCCCGGCCCGGGCCAGATAGGCGGCGGCCGTCAGCCCGTTGTGGCCGGCGCCGACGACGACGGCGTCCCAGGTCCGGGCCGCCGCCTCGGCGAACGTCGGTGTCACGACCCGTCGGTGAGGAATTCGACGATGCGCCGGTTCACGCCGGTGGGGTCCTCCAGGTGGAGGAAGTGGCCGAGGCCGGGAAGGATCTCGAGCTCGAGCCCGGCCGGGAAGAGGCCCTTCATCTCCTCGTCGGGGGCGACGACCTCGGTGCCGATGCAGCCGTCGTCGGCGCCGTGGAGGTACAGCGTGGGGACGGGCACCCAGCTCATGGCCGCCGCCTCCACGTCCGCCAGCCGCCGGTCGTGCCGGGCCGGGTCCAGGAGGTGGCGGTAGTACCCGAGGGCGGCGTCCAGGCTGCCGGGAGAAGCGAGTGTCGCCTTGAGAGCCCGGAGCTGATCGGCGGGCGCCTCGTAGCCCGGCGACCAGTCCCGCCACAGCATGTCGATGAGGGCGAAGTCGTTGGCGGAGACCGACATCGGGGCCAGCGGCTGCTGGAAGAAGAACATGTACCACGACCGCTTCAGCTGGGTCGGCGTGGTGAAGAGGCGGGCCCCCAGCGACGCCCGGTGCGGCACCGCCATCGCCACCAGCCGCCGGAACCGCTCCGGCCGGTGCGCGACGGCGCCATAGGCGGCGGTGGCGCCCCAGTCGTGCCCGATCAGCACCGCCCGGTCGTCGGCCGGTGCGAGTGCGTCGGCGAGGGCCAGCGCGTCGAGCGACAGCGCCGCCGTCTGGTAGAGCCCGTCGGCCGGGACCCCCGTCGGGGCGTACCCCCGCATCCACGGCGCCACGGCATGGAACCCCGCCCGGCCCAGATCCGCCAGCAGCGCCTCCCAGGTCGGCGCATGGTCGGGAAAGCCGTGCAGGCACAGGGCGAGCGGCCCGTCCCCCGGCCCGTCCTCCAGATAGGCGAACTCCAGCGGCTCGGCACCGTCAACGCCGGCCCACGTCACCGTCACCTGCCCCCGCTGCACCATGCTCGGGACCGTACCCGCCTCCCCACCCCACGGCCCGACGGAGCCTCAGGCGAAGACCACGGTGGGGGTGGTCTCGGACCAGGCGGCGGCGAGGCGGGCGAGGCCTTCGGTGATCTCCTCGTCGGGGCGGTCGTGGCAGAGGCGGAGGTGATCGTGGCCGCCGGTCGGCGATGCGAAGAGGCCGGGGGCGACCGACACGCCGTGCCGGAGGGCCCGGGAGGCGAAGGCGGCGGCATCGGCGCCGTCGGGCAGGCGGACCCAGAGGGAAAGGCCGCCGGCGGGAGGGTCGAAGGTGCAGCCCGGAATCGCCTCGGCGAGGAGGGCGCCGAACCGGGTGGCCGACGCCTGCAGCGCCGTCCGCCGGGCGGCGATGAGCCCGTCGTAGTGGTCGAGGAGCTGCCGGGCCAGGAGCTGGGCCGGGACGCTGCAGCCGAGATCGCCGCTGGTTCGCTGGCGCACGGACCGCTCGATCACCGGCGAAGGTGCCCGCAGCCACCCGACCCGCAACCCGCCCCAGGCCACCTTGCTGGTGGTCTCCACCGTGACCACCAGTGCCTTCCGGCACAGCGCGGCCAGTGACGGAGGCCTCGCTTCGTCGTAGGCCAGGTCGGCCAGGGTGTTGTCCTCCACGGCGGTCATCTCCAGCCTGTCGAGGGCCCGGGCCAGGGCCTGGCGGCGGCCGGGGTCGAGGACACGGCCGGTCGGGTTGTGCACGGCGGGAAGGAGGAAGGCGAGGCGGGCGCCGTGGTTCCGGGCGGCGTCCTCCAGGCCGGCCGGAGTTGGGCCCCGGGCGTCGCCGGCGATGGGGACGGCCCGCAGCCGGCGGGCGGAGAGCACGTCGAGGACGCCCGGATAGGTGGGGTCCTCCACGGCCACGGCGTCCCCCGCCGGGCACAGGGTGGCCAGGGCGAGGTCGATGGCGTGCTGGGCCCCGTGGGTGACCTGGATCTCTTCCGGACGGGTCGGTAACCCGCTGGCCGTGTGCCGCTCGGCCAGCGCCGCCCGGAGGACGAACAATCCGACGGGGTCGTAGCCGTGCGACGGCACCGCCGCCAGCAGGTCGGCCGATGTGACCGCCAGCGCCGGCAGGTGCGCCGCCGCCGGCGGCGCCGAGATGCCGAAGTTGATCGCCCGCCCCGCCGCTCCGAGCAGTCGGGCCGCCATCGTGAGAGGAGCGCCGACGGTGTCGGCGGCGGGCGGGGCGGTGACCCGGGTGGCGCTGCCCTGGCGGGAGGTGACGAGGCCTTCGGAGCGGAGGAGGTCGAGGGCGGAGACCAGGGTGGAACGGCTGACGGCGAGGGCGTCGGCCAGCAGCCGTTCGGGTGGAAGTGCGGTACCCGGGGGCAGAAGGTCGGCGAGGATCCGGGACCGGAGCGAGAAGGCGAGGCGCGCCGCCAGCGACCCGGAGCCCCGGGCGGGCCAGTCGCCGAGGAGCGCCGCAACCTCGGAGACCGATGGAGTGTCCATACGCAGTCCAATATTGCAGGATTGGACCGTGACTGAACAGTCCGATCATGGGAGCGTGCCTCGCATGACGACGACACGAACGACCACGATCCTGTCCGAGAGCGAGGCCGACGCCTTCGTGGCGGAGTGGATGGAGGCCTGGAACAGCCACGATCTCGACCGGATCCTCGAGCACTATGCCGACGACGTGGAGTACTACTCGCCGTTTATCGCCCAGATGGCCGAACCGGGGGCGCCGGGGGCCGACGGGCGGCTCGAGGGCAAGGGGCCGGTGCGGGCGTACTTCGCCGCCGCCCTGGAGAAGAACCCGGAGCTGCGGTTCGAACCGCCGCTCCCCGTGGCCGTCGGCGCCGGCAGCGTGAGCTTCGTCTACACCAGCATCAAGAACCTGACCGCCGTCGAGACGCTGGTCTTCGCCCCGGGGTCACGGGTCGTGGCCCGGGCCCACTGCCACTACCGGAGCCCCGCCGGCTGACGCCGGAGTCGCGCCCGGGCCGGGCGCCGGGGCACCGGCCCGGTATTCTTCCGGGCGCATGGAACCTTCAGGCCTGGAACCAGAGCCCCCGCTCACCTTTGAAGACGGCGTCGACAGCGCCCGCTTCCGCACGATCCTCGGGCACTTCGCCACCGGCGTGACGGTCGTCACCGGCCACGGCGCCTCCGGCCCGTCCGGTATGGCGGCCAACTCGTTCACGTCGGTGTCGCTCGACCCGCCGCTCGTGCTGGTGTGCATGGCCCACTCGTCGAGCACCTGGCCGGCGATACGCGACAGCGGGCACTTCGCCGTCAACATCCTCGGCGAGCACCAGGAAGAGACCTGCCGCCGCTTCGGCGCCAGGACAGGTGACCGCTTCGAGGGGGTCGGGTGGGGGCCGGGCAAGACCGGATCGCCCGTCCTCCACGAGGCGATCGCCTTCATCGACTGTGTCATCGACGCTGAGCACGAGGCCGGCGACCACGTGATCGTCGTCGGCCGGGTCGTCGACATGGGCCAGCCGGCCGAGGGCGGGCCCTTGCTCTTCTGGCGTGGGGGCTACGCCCAACTCGGTCAGTAGCGCCGGAGCCGAGCCGAGCCGAGTCGCGTCGAGTCGGGGCCGGAGCCGAGCCGGGTGGGGAGCGGAAGGTCACAGCGGAGATGGATATCGCGGCCACGACGGCGCTCGTCGCCCGGGTCACGCTGGCGGCCGCCTTCGGATTCTCGGCCGTGGCCAAGTTGGCCCACCGAGCGGCGTTCGTCCGGGGGTTGGAGCAGTTCGGCGTTCCCGCCAGTGGTG
>JAUZEX010000723.1 GCA_030838815.1 Actinomycetota bacterium | reverse complement strand
GGGCGGGCGAGGTTGCCGTCCCCTAGCGGACGGGCCAAATCGAAAGTGTGAACGAGCGATCACTGATTCCACCAGGAGGGGGACGGACGTGACCGAGGTATCGATTCTCCGCTTCGACCACCAGGATTCGGGCACGCACCGCCTTGTCGGCGGCAAGGGCGCCAACCTGGGCCGGCTGACCCGGGCCGGGTTCCCGGTCCCACCCGGTTTCTCGGTGACGACGGCCGCCTACTCCGGGTTCATCCAGTCGAGCGGCCTCGGCGACAAGATCGCCGCCATCGTGGCCGAGCTGAAGTACGACGATCCCGACCAGCTCGAGGCCCTCACCGGTGAGATCCGGGAGCTCATCGTCGGCGCCGCTCTCCCCGACAGCCTCGCCACCGAGATCACCGGCGCCTATGCCGAGCTCGGCGACAGCTACGTCGCCGTCCGCTCCTCCGGCACGGCCGAGGATCTGGCCGAGGCGTCATTCGCCGGCATGCACGACACCTACCTCGACATCAAGGGCGTCGACAACCTCCTCGACGCGGTGAAGCGCTGCTGGGCCTCGATGTACACCGCCCGGGCCACGGCCTACCGCCACAACAAGGGCTTCGACCACGCCGAGTCCCGGATCGCGGTCGTGGTGCAGCAGATGGTGGAGTCCGAGGTGTCGGGCGTCATGTTCACCGGCAACCCGATGACGACCGCCACCGACGAGATCGTGGTCAACGCCAGCTGGGGCCTCGGCGAGGCCATCGTGTCGGGCATCACCACCCCCGACGAGTACCTCCTCAACGCCCACACCCTGGCCGTGCGGGAGAAGACCCTGGGCAGCAAGACCAGGCAGGTCGTACGGGCGCCGGGCGGCAACGGCACCGTCACCGAAGACACCCCGGCCGACAAGGCCGCCGCCTTCAGCCTGACCGACAGCCAGGTCGCCGAGCTCGGCGACCTCGGCCGGCGCGTCATGAAGCACTACGGCGGCTTCCCGCAGGACACCGAGTGGGGTTACGCCGGCGGGCAGTTCTCCCTGCTGCAGTCCCGTCCCGTCACCGGAGCCGAGTTCTCCTGGGACGCCGAGATCGATGCCTGGCAGACGGCGCTGGACGACGACGAGACCGTGTGGACCCGGGCCTGGGCCGACGAGATCTGGACCGGGGCCATCACCCCGCTGATGTACTCCGTGCGGGCCCGGTGCTTCACCGAGGCCAACGCCTACAGCCAGACGCTGTGGGGCATGAACGAAACGGCCAAGTTCCGCATGTGGAAGTACCACAAGGGCGCGGCGTACTTCAACTGCAAGGTCGACAAGTCGACGCTGACCAACCTGATCTGGCCCCAGTTCCGTCCGGCCATGGCGGCCAACCTTCCCCCGCAGTGGCGCGATGAGGTCCTCAGCTCGCCCTTCCGGGTCGGAACCTGGCTCCGGATGCAGGCCCGCATCCTGGGCATGGATCCCATCCACGGTGTGGTGAAGTGGCTCGACGTGATCGAGGACTACATCAACAACCGGGAGGAGGAGGCCAACGGCCTCCCCAACGAGGAGCTCCGCAAGCTCTCCGACGACGAGCTGAAGCGCCGTATCGAGTACGACATCGCCTACGAGGAGAAGTACATCCAGGACGTCTGGACGGGCTTCTTCATCCAGGCCTCCCAGGTCGTGAGCCTCCTCGGCCTGCTCCTGGCCAAGTGGTACGACGGCGACAACCCGCTGGCCTTCACCGACCTGATCACCGGTGTCCCGCAGCGGACGATCACCATGGAGGAGAACATCCAGCTCTGGAAGCTCTCCAACCTGATCCGGGAGTCGCCGGAACTCCGGGCGCTGTTCGAGGCCAACGAGAACGCCGAGTTCTTCTCGGTCCTCGAGGGCAGCGAGGCCGGGAAGGCGTTCCTGGCCAAATACCACGAGTTCGCCGACCACCATCCCCACCGGGGCCACGCCGACCGCGACATCTACTATCCCCGCCGCTCCGAGGACCCCGGGCTCGACTACCGGGCCTTCAAGGCGTTCCTCACTACCGACGCTTCCCATGACCCCGAGGCCATGGAGCGCGAGGTCGACAAGCGCCGCGAGGCCGTGGTCGAAGACGTCGAGACCAGGATCCGCAAGAAGCCGCTCGGGGCGATCAAGGTCGAGATCTTCAAGGTCGTGCTCGACTACACCCACCGCTTCCTGATGGACCGCGACAACGAGCGTCACTTCGTCGACCGCTCCACCTTCACCATCAAGCGGGGCCTGCTGGAGGTCAACCGCCGGCTCCTCGAGCGGGGCGTCCTCGAGGACGAGCGGGACTTCTACTTCCTCATCAAGGAAGAGCTGTTCGACCTGCTCGACGGGCGGGGCGACCTCACGCTGTCCCAGGCCAAGATCGCCGCCCGGGCCCGGAACTTCGACAAGTTCCACAGCAAGGAGCAGATGCCGCCGCTGTACCTGCAGCGGGGTCGGCCGGTGGAGCTCGACGTCGTGGAGGACGACACCGGCGGCGGCCTCCGAGGCGTCGGCACGAGCCGGGGCCTGGTGACCGGTACCGCCCGGGTCGTGAAGGAACTGAAGGACATCGGCCGGGTCAAGAACCGCGAGATCCTCGTGACGAACTCCACCGACCCCGGCTGGACGCCGGTGTTCCTGGTCATCAGCGGCATCGTCCTCGAGACGGGCGGCATGCTGGCCCACGGCTCGTGCCTGGCCCGGGAGTACGGCTTCCCGGCGGTGCAGGTCGCCAACGCCATGCGCCGCATCCCCGACGGGGCCACGATCACCGTCAACGGCGACACCGGCGAGGTGACCATTCTCGACGAGCCGGGCGGAGCCGTCGGCGACGGCACCGCCCCCGACGGCGAGACGGCCGAGCTGACCGCGGCATCGGCCGGTTAGCGCCGGCCGAGGGGTACGAGGCGAGGAGGGCCCGGTGGATTCGACCCCGGTCGACTGGGCCCTCTTCGTGGCCGAGGAGAAGCTGGCCGGCGCCTTGCCCGGCCGGTGGAAACACGTGCGGGGGGTCGTCGCCCGTGCCCGGGCGCTGGCCCGGTCCCTCAACCTCCCGCCGGGCGAACGCGACCTCCTCGTCGCGGCGGCGGCGGTGCATGACATCGGCCTCGCCCCTGACGTCGCCGCCACCAAGGCGTCATTTCTCGACGGCGCCCGGTGGCTGGCGGAGCAGGGAGCGCCGGCGCGGCTGGTCGACCTCGTGGCCCACTGCGACTGCGGCCAGGTCGAAGCGGCGCTGCAGGGCCACGAGGCGGAGTACGCCCGCTACCGCGACGAGGCGTCCCCCACCCGCGACGCCCTCTGGTACTGCTGCCTCACCACCGGCGCCGACGGTGCACCCGTCTCGGTCGCCGAACGCATCGCCGCCTGGGCCACGACCTATGCCGGCGACGACGTCATCGCCCGCTACGCGGTCCTGGCCCGGGACGAGCTGCTGGCGGCCGTGGCCCGGACCGAGGACCGCCTGCACGGCCGGGCCGGTTAGGTCGCCGCGACCTCGCGCACGGCGCCCGACGGCCGGCCATCGATCATCTGGTCGAGGTATTCGAGGATCCCGACGCCGACGCGCTGATCCTTGCCTTGATCGCCGCAGCGCCACCGCATCAGCGCCTCCGTGGTGCGGGTCAGTTGCTCGCCGCGCCGGAACCGCAGCGGGATGTGGCCCCGTACGTCGCCCTCGATCGTGTAGTGCTCGCCGTCGTCGGCGGTGACGGTGACCTTCACCGCCCGGGCGTACCAGTTGTCGTCGTAGTCGGTCTCGTAGCGAGCGTCGACGATCCGCGCCGGCGGCCGCTCCCGGCCGTGGTGCACATAGCCCCGGGGATAGGTATTGCCGTCCTCGTCGCCGAAGAGCATGACCGCCAGGCCGAGGTCGGGCCCGAGGCTCACGCTTGTCCAGCGGTACATGTCGACGCTGGCCCAGCTCCGGGCCCCCCACGACCGATCCCGCCAGCCGAGCCCGTCCTCCACTGTGAACGATCGGTCACCGACGCTGACCGTGCCGGTGACGGTCATGTGCTGGTTGAGATGGTTCCGGGCGAAGGCCCGGTGGAGGACGGCGTCGAACCCCTCGGGGGTTCCCTCTTCCGCCGGCACCCAGGGCCAGAACGTGTCGGCCACCGCCCGGAAGGTCAGGTCGACGCGGCAGCGTTCATGCGGATTCGCCTTGAAGGCGCTGCGTGGCTCCTCCATCTGGGCCGGGTCGGCCAGCACGACGACGTCGCCGTCGTAGTGCACGGTGTGCAGGCTGTGGGCCTCGACCGTCTCGCACCGAAGGCCCCCGGCGTCGTGGACGTCGTTGGTGATGATGGGGGGCTTCAGGTACCAGAAGGCGACGGTGCCGCCGGGGAGGAAGAGGCAGGTGCTGACCTCGGCGTAGCCCTCGTTGACCCGATTGCCGATCCGGAGGAACCCGCCGAGGTCCTGCGTGCGGTCGCCGAAGTTGTAATAGACGCTCTCGTTGAACTCGTGGGCGTCGTCCGACGGGTGCATGAAGTCGTCGTCGGGCCTCGTCCTCACCATTCCGAACTTCACGGGCAGCGACTCCTTTGCTCAGTCGAGGAGGGCGGCCCGGAGCCGCCCGATGGTCTCTTCGGGAATCCCTTTGCCCCGCGCCCACTTCTCCGCTCCGCCGTAGCGGGCTTCGATCTCGCCCAGGTAGAAGCGGATCATCCGCTCGTCGCAGCGCCACACGTCGAGGTCGGCAAAGGGGGCGTAGCGGGGTATGCGGCGGGCCGTCTCGATGCACTGCTCCATGCAGGCCGAGGAGGCCATGTAGTCGCCGACGACGGCCTCCTCGGTGACGCCGACCATCCGGAGGAGCAGTGCGACCACCACGCCGGTGCGGTCCTTGCCGAACGCGCAGTGGACGACAGCGGGCCCGTAGGAGACGGCGTTGGCCAGGAAGTCGACGGCGATCACGAGATTGCGGTCGGACTCCAGATTCTCGACGTAATGGGGCATGAGCGGGCCGCCGGCGGCCTCGGCCACGGCGTCGCCGGTCCCCGGCAGCTCGCCGGCGCCCGGCTCGACGAGGGACTGGAAGTCCCGCAGAGGCACGTTCAGATGGCACACCGGCATTTGGTCGAGGAGCCCCCGCCCCATGACCACCGATTCCTCGGCGCCCCGCACGTCGATGACGAAGGTCAGGCCCAGCTCCCGGAGCTGGTCGACGCCGGCCGGCGTTAATTCGCCGAAGGCGGCGCTGCGAAACAACCGGCCCCGACGGGTCACCCGGCCGTCGAGGGTCGCCAGACCGCCCAGATCACGGAAATTGAGCGTGCCATCGGGCGCCGGACACGGTCGGGTCATCAGCGTCTCCTCGTCGGCGGTTCCGGGCCCGGCCCTAACATAGGATGTTTCCTGTCGCCAAAGATAGGATGATTCGCCGATGGGATTGACGCCGGCCGAGATCCGGGCGCTGCTCGACATGTTCGAGGCCAGCACCTGGCAGGAGATGACGATCGACATCGGGGAGGACCACCTCCACGTGTCGCGTCGGGCCAACGGCGCCGCGGCCCCCGCTCCCCCGGCGGCGGCACCACCGGCGCCCGCCACGGCCACCGCCGCGGCGCCGGTGGCGCGGCCCGCAGCAGCGCCTCTCCCGGTGGTCGCCCCCGGCCCCCCGGCGGGGAACGGTCACGGCGTTCCCGTCAGTGCACCATCGGTCGGGCTGTTCTGGCGCTCGCCGGCGCCGGGAGCGCCGCCCTTCGTCGATGTCGGGAGCCGGGTCGGGCCCGACGACACCATCGCCATCATCGAGGTGATGAAGCTCATGAGCCCGCTCAAGGCGGGGCTGTCCGGCGTCGTGACCGCCATCCTGGCCGAGAACGGAGCCACGGTCGCCCGGGGCGACGCCCTCGTCCTCGTCGACCCCGAGGCGTGAGCGGAACACCGGCCTCCGGCGGGCTCCGGCGCGTCCTGGTCGCCAACCGGGGCGAGATCGCCGTGCGGATCCTGCGGGCCTGCGTCGACGAGGGGCTGGAGACGGTCCTGGCCGTCTCGGCCGCCGACCGCGAGAGCCTGGCCGCCCAACTCGCCGACCGGGTCGTGGTCATCGGTCCGGCCGCCCCCGCCGACAGCTACCTCGACATCAACCGGGTCATGGCCGCCGCCACCCTCACCGGCTGCGATGCCCTCCACCCGGGCTACGGCTTCCTGTCCGAGCGGCCGGAGCTGGCCGTCGCCTGCGAGAAGGCCGGTGTCACCTTCATCGGTCCCGGGCCCGACGCCATGCGGGCCTCGGGGGACAAGGCCGCCGCCCGGTCGCTGGCCCGCTCCCTCGACATCCCGGTCGGAGCGGGCACCGACATCGTGGCCGACGAGGCGGACGCCGCCGAAGCGGCGGAACGGATCGGGTTCCCGGTGCTCCTGAAGGCGGCCGCCGGCGGCGGGGGGCGGGGCATGCGCCGGGTGGACAGCGCAACCGAACTCTCCGGGGCGTGGGCGGCGGCGGCCGGCGAGGCCCGGCAGGCCTTCGGCGACGGCCGGCTCTTCGTCGAGCGCTACGTGCGCCGCGCCCGCCACGTGGAGGTCCAGGTCCTGGCCGACCGGCACGGCACCGTCGTCCATCTCGGCGAGCGCGACTGCAGCCTCCAGCGCCGCTACCAGAAGCTCGTCGAGGAGGCGCCGGCGGTGGGGCTGCCCGACGACGTCCGGGCCGCCATGCACGCCGCCGCCGTCCGCCTGATCGGCGCCGTGGGCTACGAGGGCGCCGCCACCTGCGAGTTCCTCGTCGACGCGGAACGGAACCGGACGTCGGCCGCCCCGTTCGGCTTCCTCGAGATCAACGCCCGGCTCCAGGTCGAACACCCCGTCACCGAAATGGTGACCGGCCTCGACCTCGTCCGGGAGCAACTCCGCATCGCCGCCGGGTTGCCCCTCTCCTTCGCCCAGCACGACGTGGTGGCGACCGGCCACGCCATCGAGGTGCGGGTCAACGCCGAATGCCCCGAGGACGGCTTCCGGCCCTGCCCCGGCCGGATCGACCGGTGGGCGGCGCCGGTCGGGGACGGCGTCCGTGTCGACACGGCCTGCTACCCGGGCTGGGAGATCCCGCCCCACTACGACTCCCTCCTGGCCAAGGTGATCGTACGGGGTGACGACCGCCCGGCCGCGCTGGCCCGCCTCCGCCACGCCCTGGACCACCTGACGGTGGAGGGAATTCCGACCACGGCGCCGTTCACCCGGGCGCTGCTCGACCACCCGGCGGTGGTGGCCGGCGCCGTCCACACCACCTGGCTCGAAGACACATTCCTCGCCGGCAAGATTCATCCGACGTCGGATGACTGACAGGAGGCCCCGATGGCCCGCCGTGCCGTGATCGTCGATGCCCTTCGCTCCCCCTTCGGCAAGGGTCGGGCCGGCGGAGCGCTGGCGCCCGTCCACCCGGTGGACCTCCTTGCCGTCACCATCGAGGCCCTCGTGCAACGGACCGGGCTCGACCCGGGCCGGGTCGACGACGTGATCGCGGGCTGCGCCATCCCGGTCGGTGAACAGGCCGGCAACATCGCCCGCCACGCCGCCCTGGCCGCCGGACTGCCCGAGGAGGTCCCGGGGACGACCGTCGACCGCAAGTGCGGCTCGTCCCTGCAGGCGCTGCAGTTCGCCGCCCAGGGCGTGGTGGCCGGAGACCTCGACGTCGTCGTCGTCGGTGGAGTCGACATGATGGGCACCGTGCCCATGAAGGCCAACCGCCTGGGGCGGGACGACCTCGGGCCCCGGCTGCGGGCCCGGTATCCCGAGGGCCTGGGCCATCAGGGGATCGCCGCCGAACTCATCGCCGCCCGGTGGAAGATCAGCCGCGACGAGAGCGACGCCTGGGCGCTGCGTTCCCACCAACGGGCGGCCGACGCCCGGCGGTCCGGCTTCCTCCACCGCCAGATCGTCCCCGTCACGACGCCCGACGGGTCGGTCGTGACGCTCGACGAGGGCATCCGGACCGACACCACCGCCGAGGCCCTGGCCGCGCTGCCGCCGGCCTTCTTCGACGAGGCCAGGGCACGGCGCTGGCCGGAGATCGGGTGGGTCGTCACCGCCGGCTCCTCGTCCCCGGTCAGCGACGGGGCCTCGGCGGCGCTGGTGGTCGGCGAGGACGTCGCCGGGAGGCTCGGTCTCGTCCCGCGGGCGGCGATCGTGGCCGGGGCCGTCGTCGGCACCGACCCGATCCTGATGCTGACGGGCCCCATCCCGGCCACCGGCAAGGTCCTGGCCCGGGCCGACCTCGGCCTGTCAGCTATCGACCTGTTCGAGGTCAACGAGGCCTTCGCCCCCGTCGTCCTGGCCTGGCTGGCCGAGACCGAGGCCGACCCCGACCGCGTCAACGCCTACGGCGGAGCTATCGCCCTCGGTCACCCGCCGGGCGCGTCGGGCTGCCGGCTGCTGGCCACTGTGCTCGACGGGCTCGACGAAGTGAACGGTCGGTACGGTCTTTTGACCCTGTGCGAGAGCGGCGGAATGGCCAATGCCATGGTCGTCGAACGCCTCGGCCAAGCTTGACATTGACCCGATGAATCGGGGAGGCTCCCCGCGGGGCACTCACGACGACCTGGTCGGAGGTTACGGAATGGGATCGCAGCAGACGCCGTCGCCGCGTCACAAATGGGGGGGCGAGCACAGCACCCCGAGCGTGAAGGCCTTCCACACCGGTATCCGGGCCAGGATGCAGGAGAAGTTCGAGGGGAGCGGCCGGCGCTGGGAGGAGGTCGTCTTCGACCCCGCCTTCGTCCTGACGAGTGCCGACTGCGTCGCCGTGGAGGCCGAGCTCCTGGCCACCGGATACCGGTTCGATCACAGCGCCCAGATCTCCGTCGTCGAGAACCCCGAGAAGTACAAGGCGCCGCCCGACGCCGCGGCCGAGGTCGAGCTCGGTGACGGGGAGGGGGGCGACGTCATCGTCGGCGTCGGCGACAACGCCCTTCCCCTCGACCGCGACGTCGAGGGGATCGTCCGTTTCGTCGACACGATCGAGAAGGTCATGGACATGATGGGCGACGGCGTGCCGCCCGACACCATCGCCGTCATCGAGGACGCCGGCGGCACACTCACCGCACCGATCCTGGAAGGTTTCAAAGGCGTGCTGTGCAAGGGCGGGACGATCAAGTCGCACCTCGCCGTGCTGTCCCGGGAGTTCCGCATCCCCTGCCTCATGGCGGTGGAAGTGGGTGGGATCGCCGACGGCGATCGCGTCCGCATCGAGAGCTCGAAGCCGCCGCCCGACACCAGTGCCGAAGCGGCCAGGACCTCGAGGACCGACCGGGCCCGCATCTGGAAGATCAGCGGCTAGGAGACCCGATGCCCACCGACAGGACCTATGCCGAGCTGCTCGAGGCCAACAACCTGATCCGCCGGGCCAGCGACATCAACTGGTGGCTCTGCCAGTACCGCACCGTGCAGGAGTCGGCGCTGTTCCCGGTGCCGGCCTACATGATGCTGAGCTACCTCAACGCTTACTACCGCTACCCGGAGCTGCTGCGGAAAATCGAGGAGGTCATGCCGGCCGAGGAGCTGGGCGACCGGGCCCGGGAGAGCTGCACC
>JAUZEX010000390.1 GCA_030838815.1 Actinomycetota bacterium | reverse complement strand
CGCCCGCCCGTCCGGCGGATCAGGAACGGCCCGAGGGCGAGGGCGTCGACGGGGGCCGATCCGAAGCACTCCAACGCGTCGCGGGGATCGTCGACCATGGGTCGGCCGGCCGTATTGAGGCTCGTGTTGACCACCACCGGCACGCCGGTGCGGCGTTCCACGGCGTCGAGCATGCGGGCCACGAGCGGCTCTTCGGCGCGGTCGACGGTCTGGACCCGGGCCGTGCCGTCGACGTGGACGACAGCGGGGATCCGCTCGGCCCAGCCCGGACGGACGGTGTGGGTGAACAGCATGTGGGGGCTGGGCAGCGGGCCGTCGAAGATGTCGGCCGCCCGTTCGGTGAGGACCATCGGTGCCACGGGCCGGAACTGCTCCCGGCCCTTGATGTCGTTGAGGCGGGCCAGATTGGCGGCGTCGGTGGCCGCCGCCAGCAGGCTGCGGTGGCCGAGGGCCCGGGGTCCGTATTCGCTGCGCCCCTGGAACCAGGCCACCACGCCGCCGGCGGCGATGACAGCGGCGGCGGCGTCCGCCACGTCGGGGGCGCGTTCGTAGGGCACGGCGGCGACGTCGAGTGCCGCAGCCAGTTCGTCGTCGGTCCACTCCCGGCCGAGGGCGGCGGTGGTCATGGGGGCGGGCGGGTCACCCAACGCCCGGGCGCACCACAGCGCCCCGCCCAGCGCGGTGCCGGCGTCCCCCGCCGCGGGCTGAACCCAGAGCCGCTCGAAGGGTCCTTCCTTGGCCAGCCGGGAGTTGGCCACGCAGTTGAGCGCCACCCCGCCGGCCAGCGTCAGATTCCGGTCGCCCGTCCGGGCGTGCAGCCAGCGGGTGAGATCGAGCAGCACCTCCTCGAGGCGCTTCTGCACGCTGGCGGCCAGGTCGGCGTGTTCCGCCAGGACCGGTTCGTCCCGCCGGCGCCGCTTGGCCAGCGCGCTCCAGACGATCGGCTCGACGCGGAAGCCGCCCTCAGCGTCGGCGGTGACGGCCCGGCGCAGGTCGGCGAGATGGACCGGCGTGCCGTAGGAGGCCAGGGCCATCACCTTGTACTCGTCGGAGCTCCGCCGGAAGCCGAGGTGCTCGGTGGCCTCCTCGTAGAACAGGCCCAGCGAATGGGGCAGTGACTGCGTGGCCAGTGTCGCGATCTCGCCGTCGCGGCATTGGCCGGCCAGGTAGGAGGCCGCCTCCCCCCGGCCGTCGAGCACCAGCACGCTGCTCTCCGGCCAGGGCGCGGCGAAGGCGGCGGAGGCGGCATGGGCGAGATGGTGGGGCACGAACCGCACGACGTCCGGGTCGAGCCCCGGCAGTGCGCTGCGGAGGAACAGCGGAGCGCGGCGGGCGTAGAGGGTGCGGAGGCCCTCCCAGCTGTCGGCACTGAGGTCATCGCCGATTGGCGGCGCCAGGGCCGGTTCGAACGAGTAGGCCACGGCGTCGAGGTCCTCCGGCCGCAGCCCGGCCCGTTCCAGGCACCAGGCGGCTGACTGCTCGGGCAGTTCCCAGGTGCTGAAGGGGACGGACGCCTTGCCGTGTTTGCGGCGGCTGAACCGCTCCTCCTCGGCGGCGGCGACGATCTCGCCGTCGACGACGAGAGCGGCGGCGGGGTCGTGGAAAACGGCGTTGATTCCGAGGATGGTGGCCATGGTGCGCGCGTCGCTGCCCGTCCGGCGCAGCCTCGAAACGCACCAAGAGAATTCTCTGGACGGCATTCGGCGGCCCGTTTCGACGGCCGGCGGCGGGGGAAGCCGTTGACCCGCGACACCGGGCGATCGTCGGGAGGGCCGCCGTGCCGGAACGCGTCGCCGTCGTGATGATCACCCGGAACCGGGCCGACGAAGCGGTGTCGGCCGTCGGGCGCCTGTGCGCCCTGCCGGAGCGGCCCGAGGTCGTGGTCGTCGACAACGGGTCGTCCGACGGCACGGCCGAGCGCCTGGCCCGGTTCCATCCCCGCGTCACGGTGGCGCGCTCCACCGCCAACCTCGGCGGCGCCGGGCGTAATGTCGGCGTCACGTTGACCGACGCGCCGTGCGTCGCCTTCTGCGACGACGACACGTCCTGGGCTCCGGGTTCGCTCGAGAAAGCGGCCGCGCTCCTCGGTTCGCATCCCGATCTGGGTCTGGTGTGCGGCCGGGTCCTCGTCGGCGACGACGGCCGGGAGGATCCGATCTGTGCCGCCATGGCCGCCAGCCCGTTGCCCGTCCGGCCGGAGCGGCCGGGCTTCCCGGTGCTCGGTTTCCTGGCCTGCTCCGCCGCCGTGCGGCGCTCGGCCTTCCTGGCCGTCGGAGGGTTCGAGCGCCGATTCGTCGTCGGCGGCGAGGAGGAGCTGCTGGCCCTCGACCTCGCCGCCGCCGGCTGGGGCCTGGCCTACGTTCCCGAGGTCGTGGTGCATCACCACCCGTCCGCCCGGCGGGACACCGGGCACCGGCGAAGGGTCCAGGCCCGCAACGCATTGTGGGCGTCATGGTTGCGCCACCCGCCGGATCTGGTCCGGGCCCGGACGGCCCGGCTCGGTCGGGAGGCGCTGTCCGACGCCGCCGTGCGCCGGGGAGTGGCCGACGCCGTCGGCGAACTGGGCTGGGTTCTCCGCTCCCGTCGCCGTCTCCCCCCGGCCGTGGCCGATGCCGCCCGCCGGCTCGAACAGTGCGCGGCGCCCTGAGGATCCCGGCGCTCAGGACGCCGCCTCCAGCAACCGGCGCGGCGACTCGGCCCCCTCCGCCGCCCGGGGCCGGCCGACGCCCTCGTAGCGGAACCCGGCCAGGGCGGCGGGATCGAGGAGATTCCGGGCGTCGACCAGCGCCGGGCGGCCGAGCAGGGCGCGGACCCGGCCGAAGTCGACCCAGCGGAACTCCTCCCAGTCGGTGAGGATGGCCAGCACGTCGGCTCCGGTGCAGGCCGAGTAGGGATCCGTCATCGTCACGGTGGTGGCCGCCGGGAGGCCGGCGATGGACCGGCCGGCGCCGACCGGCGCGGCAGGGTCGTAGGCCCGCACGGTGGCGCCCTCGGCCAGGAGTCGGGCCACCACGGCCAGGGCGGGCGAATCCCGCAGGTCGTCGGTGCCGGCCTTGAACGTGAGCCCCCACACGGCCACCGACGCACCGGTGAGGCGGCCCCCGGCCGCCCGGCGGATCTTGGCCACGATGCGGTCGCGCTGTCGGGTGTTCGTCTCGGCCACGGCCCGCAGCACCCCGAGGTCGCAGCCGACCATCTGCGCCGTGGCCAGCAGGGCGGCGACGTCCTTGGGAAGGCAGGAGCCGCCATAGCCCGGTCCGGGGCGGAGGAACTCGGGCCCGATCCGGGGATCGAGGCCGATCCCGCCGGCGACGTCGCGCACGTCAGCGCCCACCGCCTCGCACAGGGCGGCTACTTCGTTGACGAACGACACCTTGGTGGCCAGGAAGGCGTTGGCGGCGTACTTCACCATCTCCGCCGAGGCGCAGCCGAGGACGAGGACGGGGGCCGGCACATCGCGGTACAGCTCGACCACCGGTTCGGCCCGGCCCGGCGTGTCGCAGCCCACGACGATCCGGTGGGGACGGAGGAAGTCCCGTACCGCGCTGCCCTCGCGGAGAAACTCCGGGTTGCACACCACGGTGAACCGGCGCGGCGCGGCGCCGGCTTCCGCCAGCAGTCGGCCGACCAGGCGGGTGGACCCGACGGGCAGCGTCGACTTGTTCACCACCGTGGCCCCGGCCCGCAGCACCGGGCCGACCTCCGCCGCCACTTCGCGCACGGCCGACAGGTCGGCGTGGCCGTCGTCGCCCTGCGGCGACGGGACGCAGAGAAAGACGATGTCGGCGGCGGCGGCGCCGGCCGCGCCGAGCGCGAACGACAGCCGCCCGGCGGCGAGCCCCTCGGCCACGAGCGGCGCCAGACCCTCCTCCCGGATCGGGACCTCGCCCCGGGACAGGCCGGCCACCTTCTCGACGTCGACGTCGGCGCAGATCACGCGGTGCCCGAGATGGGCGAGGCAGGCGGCGGTGGTGAGGCCGACGTAACCGGCGCCGACCACTCCCACCCGTGTGGGTCCGGTCATCGGGCCGCGGCGGCGAGCTGGCCCGGCCAGGTGATGGGGATGGGGGCCAGCGACAGCACGCCCCGGTACACGTCCAGAGTCGACGCGCCCACCCGGTCCCAGCGGTACATGCGGGCCCGTTCGGCGGCGGCGCTGCCCATCGCCGCCCGCCGGGCCGGATCGTCGAGCAGTTCGGCGACTGCTTCGGCGATGCGCTGCGGGCAGCGGGGGGGCACGAGCAGCCCGGTCATACCGTCGACGACGGTGTCGAGCATCCCGCCCACCGCCGAAGCCACCACCGGCACCCCGCAGGCCATCGCCTCCAGGGGCACCATCCCGAACGGCTCGTACCAGGGACAGGTCACGACGACGTCGGCCGAGCGGAACAGCGCCGGGACGTCGTCGTGGGGGATCCGGCCCCGGAAGTCGATGCGCCCGTCCACGCCGTAGTGGCGGGCCAGGCCCATCAGCCGCTGCGCCTCGGGATCGCGGTCGAGCCCGGCGCGGTCGGGCCCGCCCGCCACCACCAGCTCGACACCGGGAAGATCGGCCAGCGCCGCCACCACGTTGCCGACCCCCTTGCGCTCGACGAGCCGTGTCACGACCACGACGCGGGGCCGGTCGCCGGTCCGGGGCTCGGCCGGCCCGACCGTCGTGAAGTGGTCGAGGTCGACCCCGCAGGGAACGACGGAGATGCGTCCGGCCGGGAGCCCGAGCCGCAGCAGTTCGAACGCTTCGTCGCTGCAGGTGGCGATCACCTGGTCCACCTCCCGCAGGAGGCGGTGCTCGATGTCGAGGCGCTGGGCCGGGCTCGTGTCGGCTGCTCCCTGTTCCCGTCGCTTCACCACTCCGAGGGCGTGGAACGTCTGGACGACGGGGATGTCGCCCCGCCGGGCGGCGGCGGCGGCCAGGCCGGACATCCAGAAGTGGGCGTGGACGATGTGCGGCCGCCTCCGGCGCCACCGCCGCTCGAGTTCGCGGGCGAAGGCCGCCATGTGGGGCAGCAGTTCGTCCTTGGGTACGGGCTCCGGCGGTCCGGCGTCGATGTGGACCACGGTGACACCGGGACAGACCCGGACCCGTTCGGGGAGGGCGGAGTCGTCGCGCCGGGTGAAGATGTCGACGTCCACGCCGCGTCCGGCGAGCACGCGGGACAGGGCGTCGACGTGGACGTTCTGCCCTCCGGCGTCCGCTCCGCCCAGTACGGCCAGCGGGCTGGCGTGCTCGGACACCATGGCCACGCGGAGAGGAGTTTGCGGGGAGGGCCGGATCATGGCCCGTCCGCTACCCGGGGACCCCGCGGCGAAACGGCGCCCTCCAATGCCGGCAGGTGCAGCAGGATGCTCCGGTGCGACGGTGGCGCACCGGCGCCGGGCGGATTCGGTTCCAGGTCGACGAACTCCGCTCCCTGACCCGCGACATCGGGGTCCCCGGGCGGCTCCGTCCATCCCCACGCGTCTCGAGCCATCGCTGCCGCGTGCTACCCCTCCGGCCCCGCGGTATCACGGGGTCGCGTGGTCCCGGGCCCAGAACCACGCGATCACGGGATGCGGGGACCCCGACCTCCGTCGATCCTGGTCACCGATCGAGGCTGCCTCACCCGCCATCCCATGGAGGCGAAATGAATCCTCAAATGGTCATGCTCGACGTGGACTCGCCGGACGTCTCGACGGTCGGGCCTCCCGTCTACGCCAACATCGCCCACGTGTCCTACACGCCGTACGACTTCCGGCTGACGTTCTCCGTGCTGCCCACACCCCACGACCATGGCAACAGCGTCATCCCCGCGCCGCCGCGGGCCGTTGTCGACGTGGTGCTCCCCATCGGCACCGTCGAGGCGATGGTCGACCTGCTGCGGGCCGAGTTCGACCGCTTCGTCGAGGAGTTCGGCTCGCCGACGCCCAGGGTCCAGCCGGCCGACGGGCAACGGTGAGGGGCGACCAGGGTCCCGTCGTCATCGGGTACGACGGATCCCCCGCATCG
>JAUZEX010000702.1 GCA_030838815.1 Actinomycetota bacterium | reverse complement strand
TCGTACACCTTCTCCATCGTCTTCTCCAGTCTCTCCTTGAGCCCGCTCAGGCCCGCGGCCCACGGCTCGGCGTACTTGCTCACCCACCGGTCGTGGACCAGGCGGATCGGGACAGGGTTGAGGAAGTGGAGCTTTTCCCGCCCCCGCCGCCGGGTGACGACGAGGCCGGCGTCCTCCAGCAGCTTCAGGTGCTTCATGACCCCGAAGCGCGTCATCGAGAACCGCTCCTCGAGCGCGCTCAGGGTCTGCCCATCCTGCCGGAACAGCTCGTCGAGCAGGCTCCGCCGGGTCGGGTCAGCCAGGGCTCGGAACACCTCGTCCACGAGCTCAATTTACGTGACCAAATAGTCACATGTCAAGCGGTCAGTACGACCCGACGGAGTTCTGTCATGTCCCGGGCGGCTTCGCCCCGGCTGTCCCAGATGGGGACCTCGTTGACGAGGACACCGCCGAAGTCGAGGACCTCGGCCGCCAGCAGCGCTTTGCCGAGGTGAGCGGTGAACACGCCGGCCTGGAGGCCGTCGCGGGTGTCGTTGGCCAGTGCCAGGGCCTCGTCGAAGTCGTCGTAGGCCTGCACGGCCACCACCGGACCGAGGACCTCGGCGTGGCTGACCCGCATGTCGGGCGTCACCCCCGTCAGGACGCAGGGACTGACCACCGAGTGCTCCTCGAGGGTTCCGCCGCAGCGGACCACGGCGCCGTCGGCCACCGCCTCCGCCACCCAGGCCGCCACCCGCTCCGCGGCGGCGGCGTTGATCAGCGAGCTCACCTCGGTCGCCTCGTCGGCGGGATCGCCGACGCGCAGGCGTGACACCCGGCCGGCGAGGTCGCCGACGAGATCGTCGTGGACGGATCGGTGCACGAACAGCCGCTGCACCGAGATGCAGGTCTGGCCGGAGTAGGCGAAGCCGGCCACCGCCACCTTGGCCGCGGCCGCCCGCCAGTCGCCGTCGGCCTCGACGATGAGCGGCGCGTTGCTGCCCAGTTCGAGGCTGACCCGCTTACCCGGAGCGGACGCTCGCAGGCCGTGGCCCACGTCGCGAGAGCCCGTGAAGCTGACCATGGCCACGCCGGGGTGGGTGGCCAACACCGGCGCCACGTCGTCGGTGCAGGTGACGACGTTCAACCATCCGGGCGGGAGCCCCGCCTCCTCGAACAGCCGGACCACGGCCAGGGCGGTCAACGGCGTGGCGGGCGCCGGCTTGAGCACGACGGGACAGCCCGCGGCCACGGCCGGCGCCACCTTGTGGCACACGAGATTGAGCGGAAAGTTGAACGGCGTGATGGCGGCGACGACGCCCACCGGCACCCGTCGCACGAAACCGACCTTGCCCTCGCCAGCGGCGCCGGCGTCGAGGGGCACCTTGCCGGCCAGCGTCAGGGCCACTGCGGCCGAGAAGCGCACGGTGTCGACCGCCCGGGTCGCCTCGGCCCGGGCGGCGGCGATCGGCTTGCCGGCCTCGGCGCAGATGGAAGCGGCGAAGACCTCCCGGCGGTCGGCGAGGAGGTCGGCGGCCCGGTCGAGGATGGCCGCCCGCCGCTGCGCCGGCAATTGCGGACCCCGGTGGCAGTCGAGCGCCACCGACACGGCCTGATCGACCTGGCGAGGGCGGCAGGCCGGCACCGCCCCGACAAGCCGCCCGTCCCACGGCGACCGCACCTCGATGACCTCGACCGCCTCCAGCGACTCGCCGTCGACGCGGGCGGGGGTGACTTCGACCCACGCTCCCTTACGGGACAATGCTTTTACCACTTGACCATGACGTGCTTGAGCTCGGTGTAGTGCTCGATGGCGTAGAGCGACATGTCCTTGCCGAAGCCGGACTGCTTGAACCCGCCGTGGGGCATCTCCGACACCAGGGGGATGTGGTCGTTGACCCACACCGTGCCGAAGCGCAGCGCGGCCGAGGCCCGCATGGCCCGTCCGACGTCGGTGGTGAACACCGACGCCGCCAGCCCGTAGTCGACGTCGTTGGCGGCGGCGATGGCGGCCTCGTCGTCGGCCACTCGCTGAACAGTGACGACCGGGCCGAACACCTCCCGCTGCACGATCTCATCGGCCTGGCCGACGTTGATGATGACCGACGGCTCGTAGAAGTAGCCCGGCCCGTCGGCGACCCGTCCGCCGGTGAGGACCTCGGCGCCGCGCCCCACGGCCCGGTCGACGAAGCCCGCCACCCGGGAGCGCTGCTCGGCCGACACCAGCGGACCGAGTTCCGTCGCCGGGTCGGACGGGCTGCCGGCCACGAGCGTCTTGACCGCGCCGGCGATCCCGGCCACGGCGGCCTCGTACGCCGAGCCGGAGGCGATGACCCGGCAGGCGGCGGTGCAGTCCTGTCCGGCATTGAAGAACCCGCCGAGCCGGACGGCGGCCGCCACCACCTCGGGGTCGGCGTCGTCGAGCACCACGACAGGCGCCTTGCCGCCCAGCTCGAGGTGGACCCGCTTGAGCGTCGTCGCCGCCGCCCGCATGATTGCCTGGCCGGTGGGGACGGAGCCGGTGAGCGAGATCATGGCCACCGCCGGATGCTCCACCAGGGCCACGCCGGCCACCTCCCCCTGACCGGTGACCACGTTGAGGACGCCGGGTGGGAGGACGTCGGCCGTCAGTTCCGCCAGGCGCAGCACCGACAGCGGTGTGAGCTCCGACGGCTTGAGCACCACGGTGTTGCCGGCGGCCAGGGCGGGCCCGATCTTCCACGCCGCCATCATCAGCGGGTAGTTCCAGGGGGCGATCTGGCCGACGACGCCGAGGGGCTCGCGGCGCAGGAACGACGTGTAGCCGGTCAGGTACTCCCCCGCGGCGCGCCCTTCCAGCGTCCGGGCACCGCCGGCGAAGAACCGGAAGTTGTCAATGGTGAGGTCCATCTCGTCGGGGAGGGCCGACACCGGCTTGCCGACGTTGGCCGACTCGATGGCGGTGAACTCGTCGGCGTGGTCCTCGATGACCGAGGCGATGCGCAGCAGGGCTTCGGACCGCTGCCGGGGCGTCGTCGTCGACCTGCTTTCGAACGCCCTCGTGGCCGCCCGCACCGCCTTGTCGACGTCGGCGGCCCCGGAAGCGGCGGCCCGGAAGATGACCTCGCCCGTGGCCGGGTCGACGACGTCGTCGAGGGCGCCGGTCTCGGGGTCCACCCACTGCCCGCCGATCCAGTTGCGGGCGGCCATCTCGGGGAGCTTGGTCATCGGTGAGCCTCCTTCAGGGCGCGGCGGTGGCCCCGCCGGTCGACGCCTGGGTCACGGCCTCCTCGCCGGTCAGGCGCTGGGCGAGGTAGACGGGGATGATCGACAGCAGCACGGCGAACAGCCCGACGGCGTTCACGATGGGCCCCTGGTTGGGCCGGGAGTAGTTCTGCAGGATCCAGATCGGCAGGGTCTCGGTACCGGCTCCGGCGGTGAACGTGGTGACGATGATCTCGTCGAAGGAGAGGGCGAAGGCCAGTAGTCCGCCCGCCA
>JAUZEX010000388.1 GCA_030838815.1 Actinomycetota bacterium | reverse complement strand
TTCGACGGCCGGCCACCGGCAATTCCGTCTGAGCCGAGACGAGAAGCCATGAACGGGTTCCCCCGAGGCATGAGTTCGCCCAGACTCGGCTTGGGAAGGGCGATACCGCCTGAGAAAGGACCCTGCGGATGATCAATTGGCGAACGTCGTGGAAGGTGGCGCTCGCCGGGGGACTGGCCGCGGCGTTGCTCTCGGCCTGCGCTTCAGCACAGGGCTCATCGTCAAGGCAGGCGGGGAAGGTCGCGGGCGGCGTGCACAACGTTGTACTGGTACACGGCTCGTACGCCGACGGTTCGTCGTGGTCGGATGTGATCGAGCGTCTGCAGGCGGCCGCCATGAAGGTGACGTCGGTACAGAATCCTCTCACCTCGCTCGCAGACGATGTGGCGGCAACGCAGCGCGCCCTGGCGCGCCAGGACGGACCCACAGTTCTCGTCGCTCATTCTTATGCCGGGACCGTCATCTCGCAGGCAGGAGACGCCCCCAACGTCGTCGGTCTGGTGTACGTAGCCGCTCGCGCCCCAGATGCCGGTGAGGACTTCCCAGCACTGGCGGCCCGCTTCCCGGCACCACCAGCGAGCGCCGGGCTGGTCAAATCAGGCGGCTTCGAGCAGTTGGGCCAGACCGCATTTTTGAACGACTTCGCCGGCGGTGTGCCCAGGGTTCGAGCGTTTGCTCTCTACGCCGCTCAGGGACCCGTCTCGACTTCATTGTTCACGGACAAGACGACCGTCGCGGCATGGAGGACCAAGCCGACGTGGTACGCCGTCTCGAAACAGGACAGGACCATCGCACCTGAGCTCGAACGATTCCTCGCTCAGCGGATGAAGGCCACGACCGTAGAACTCAACTCCAGCCACCTTTCGATGGTGACGCAACCTGGCGCGATCACGAAACTGATCCTCGACGCGGCAAAGAACCACTCGGGCGTCCTCGGCGGGACCCGTCCCGGATTGCGGGCTCCGCGCTAGGTCGGCGCCGAATGCCTGATCAACTTTCGCGAGCAGCGCAGGGTGTCCGGTATTGCGTTTAGTGCCCGGTTCGCCAAGCGGTCCAGATCTCTGGGCGGAGGCGGCCGCGGTCGGGGACGTCGAGGCCGGCGCGGCGGGCCCAGGCGCGCACTTCGGCGACGGTGGGGTCGGGCCGGTCGGGGGCGCTGAGCAGGAGCGGGTCGGTCGTGGCCGTTCGGGCCTGGGCGGCCGGTTCGGTGATGGCCCATTGCCAGGCGGCGGCAAGGTAACGGTAGGTCCACTCCTCGGCCAGGGCGCGGGTTTCGCAGAAGACGATCGGGATGGTGGGCCAGCGAATCTGGTACTCGGCGAGGGCGTCGGCGATGGCGGCCGGGCGGGCGTGGCGCTGCTTGAACAGCGCCGAGTAGCGGTCCTCGACCACCACGGCGGCCCGGGGCAGGGCGGCGAGATCGCCCAGGGCGTAGCGGAGCTTGCCGTTGGTCACGCTGCTCACGAGGTCGGGCAGGGACTTGCGCTCGACGGCGGCGACCAGCCGGCCGTCGGCCACCACGCCGTAGTCGCCGCAAGGCAGGGCCCGCGACGCCGTCGTCACCGCCTGCCCGGCGAAGCGGTAGGCGTAGCGCTCCCGCGTGTCGACGATGATCTCGAGGTCGGCCAGACCGCCCGCCCGGGCCGTCGGGAGTGCAACGTTCGGCCGGGCCTGCTTGACGGTCCGGGGCGACTGCCAGAAGACCATCTCCCGCCCCCGGCCGGTGGTGAACACCAGCTGCGAGCGGTTCTCCCTCGCCCGGTCGGCCACGACCTCGATCGCCGCCCCGCGCCGGACGCAGGACCGCAGCGGGACGCGCTCCACGACCTCCCCGTCGTCGGGCCACGCCTCCGGCGGCATCGGAAAGCAGAACAGCGCCTTCGTCCGGGGCCAGGTCCCCGCCGTCCGGAACACCAGGCCACCGGCGATCGGGACCCGCAGGAGATACCGCAGCGATGAACCGGCGTCCGGGTTGGCCATGATCACGAGCTCGCCGGCTCCGGGCACGGCCCAACAGTAGAACCCGGCCACCGCCGGGCGAGCGACGCTCCGGCCCCGACCTGGTCAGTGAGGCTCATCACGGGATCCCGGGACAATGGGGCCCGGAGCTCTGGCTACACCGGCAAAACGACGGTCTGACCTGCACCTTCGCCGTGGGCCGCCAGGGGGTCGAACCCTGACCTAACGGATTAAAAGTCCGTCGCTCTGCCATTGAGCTAGCGGCCCGCAGAAGATGATCGCATGTCCCCGGCGGCGCAGTCGGCAGACTCGCCACGTGGCTGTCATACCGGCGGCGTACGGTGCGGGCATGGACACGCAACTTCAGCCGATCGCCGGGGTGGGTCAGGACGGCCCGGCCGCGGGTGCCTCGCCGCTGCTCGAACGGGCGGGCGAGCTCCTGCGCCTGCTGGCCGGGCCCGACGCCCGCCTCCGGGGCGACCAGGCCGCCGCCATCGAGGCGGTCGCCGGCCAATGTCGCCGGGCGCTCGTGGTGCAACGGACGGGCTTCGGGAAGTCAGCCATCTACTTCATCGCCACCCGCCTCCGGCGCGACGCCGGGGCCGGGCCGACTCTGGTCGTCTCACCCCTCCTCGCCCTGATGCGGGACCAGGTCGCCGCCGCTGAGCGGATGGGAGTCCGCTCCGCCACCATCAACTCGACCAACGTCGACGCCTGGGACGGGATCGAGGCGGCCGTGGCCGCAGGGGAGATCGACCTGCTCGCCGTCAGTCCCGAACGGCTCAACGCCGCCGGCTTCGCCCGCCGGGTCCTGCCCCGGCTCGCCGCCGGGCTCGGGCTCCTCGTCGTCGATGAGGCCCACTGCATCTCCGACTGGGGCCATGACTTCCGGCCTGACTACCGCCGCATCCGCACCGCGATCGCCAATCTCGCCCCCGGAACCCCGGTCCTGGCCACCACCGCCACGGCCAACGCCCGGGTCTGCGCCGACGTCGCCGACCAGCTCGGCGACGACGTCCTCGTCCTCCGCGGGCCCCTCGACCGGGAATCGCTCCACCTCGGCGTCGTGCGGCTCGAGTCCTTCGCCGACCGGCTGGCGTGGATCGCGGGTCGGATCCCGTCGGTCCCGGGCACCGGGATCGTGTACTGCCTCACGGTGGCCCAGACCGACCTCGTGGCCTCCTACCTCAGGGCCTGCGGCATCGACGCCCGGGCCTATTCGTCCGACACGCCACCCGAGGAGCGGGAGCGGCTCGAGGCCGCGTTCAAAGCCAACGAGGTGAAGGTGCTCGTGGCCACGAGCGCCCTCGGGATGGGGGTCGACAAGCCCGACGTGACCTTCGTCGTCCACCTCGGGGCGCCCCCGAGCCCGATCGCCTACTACCAGCAGGTGGGGAGGGCCGGCCGGTCGGTCCCCCGGGCCGACGCCTGGCTCCTACCAGGGCCCGAGGACCGCCGCATCTGGGCCTGGTTCGCCTCGGTCGGGCTCCCGCCGGAGCCGCTCGTCCGCCGGGTCCTCGCCGCCGTGTCCGGCGACCCGGCGTCTCCGACAAGCCTGGTGGCGCTGGAGTCCGCCGTCGACCTCCGCCGGGCCCGGCTCGAGACGCTGCTCAAGATCCTCGACGTCGACGGCGTCGTCGAGCGGGTCGCCGGCGGCTACGTCGCCACCGGGGAGGCGTGGGAGCACGACAGCGACCGGATCGCCCGCATCGAGGCCGCCCGGGCCGCCGAGGCCGACGCCATGCTCGCCTACGAGGTCACGCCCGAGTGCCGCATGGCCTTCCTGCGCCACGCCCTCGACGATCCCGACGCCGGGCCGTGCGGCCGGTGCGACACCTGCACCGCCACTCCGGTCGACCATGCCGTCGACCCCGCCCTGGCCGCCGCCGCCGTCGCCCACCTCCGCACCGTGGACGTCGTCGTCGACGCCCGGCGGGCCTGGCCTCGGGGGCTCACCGCCCCGAGAGGCAACATCGCCCCCGCCGGACGGGCCGCCGAGGGCCGGGCGCTGTGCCGGGCCGGTGACGCCGGCTGGGGGTCGGCGGTCGAGTCGGCCCTCGCCACCGGCGACCTCGACGAGGACGTCATGGCCGGGATCACCGCCGCCCTGCGTCGCTGGCCGTGGGAGGGCCGCCCGGCGTGGGTCACCTGGATCCCGTCCACCACGTCCAACTTCCCGGAGACGCTCGCCCGGCGGATCGGGGCCGTGGGCCGGCTGGCCGTCCACGATGCGCTCGTCCGCGTCCGGCCGGGGCGCCCGCAGGGGGAACTGGCCAACTCCGCCCACCGTTGCGCCAACGTCTGGGGCGCGTTCGCCGTCGACCCCTCGGCACTCCCGGGCGGCGCGCTGCCCGGCGGGCCCGTCCTCCTCGTCGACGACACCTACGACACCGGCTGGACGATGACGGTCGCCGCCTGGCTCCTCCGCCAGGCCGGCGCCGACGCCGTGCTGCCCTTCGTCCTCGCCCGCCGATAGCTATCCCGAGCGAACGTGCTGCTGTTGGCGGGCGACCTGTCTGCCCCCAGCCGCTCGACGGCACCTGTGCCAGGTTCGTAACCTCGGGCATTCATGCCTGAGCCCGACGAGCGACTCGCCCCCGCCCCGCCCGAGGTCATGCCGGCGCCCGAGGCCGAGGGGCTGCCGACGGGCTGGCGGGCGGTCCTGCCCGACCTCAGGCCTCTCCGGCACCGCGAGTACCGCCTTCTGACGGTGGGCCAGAGCGTGTCCTTCCTCGGGTCGATGGTCACCTACGTGGCCGTCCCCTACCAGGTCTTCCAGCTCACCCACTCCTCGCTGGCGGTGGGGCTGGTCGGGGTGGTCCAGATGGCCGCCATCCTCTCGCTGGCCTTCCTCGGCGGGGCGCTGGCCGACGCCGCCGACCGCCGACGCCTCGTCCGCTTGGCCGAGCTGGGCCAACTCGTGTGCACGATCGGTCTGCTCGTCAACGCCTCACTGGCGCCGCCGAAGACCTGGCTGGTCTTCCTGCTGGCCGGGGCCATCGCCGGCCTGGGGGCGATCCAGCGGCCGGCGCTCCAGGGGCTCGTCCCCCGGCTGGTCGAGCGGAACGAGCTGACCGCGGCCGGCGCCATCGACGCCCTCGTCCGGACGGTGGGGATGATCGGCGGGCCGGCCTTCGCCGGCGTCCTCCTGGCCGGGCCCGGGCTCGAGGTGGCCTTCGCCGTCGACGCCGTCACCTTCGCCGCGTCGCTCGTCGCCCTCACGCTCATGCGGGCGGTGCCGCCGCCCCCCGAGGCCGAGCGGCCGAGCCTGCGGCGAGTGCTCGAGGGGCTCCGCTACGCCCGCAGCCGCCCCGAGCTGATGGGCACCTACCTCATCGACATGGCGGCCATGTTCTTCGGGATGCCCATGGCCCTCTTCCCGGCCCTGGCCGTCCGCTACGGGGGTTCGGCCGCTGCTCTGGGGGCGCTGTACGCCGCCCCGTCGGTGGGGGCGTTCCTGGCCACCATCACTAGCGGCTGGACGGGCCGGGTGCACCGCCACGGCCGGGCGATCTCGATCGCCGCCGCCCTGTGGGGCCTCGCCATCGTCGGCTTCGGCCTGGCGCCGTGGCTCTGGCTGGCCCTGCTCGGACTGGCCGCGGCCGGCGCCGCCGACATGGTCAGCGGCATCTTCCGGATGACCATGTGGAACCAGACCATCCCCGACCACCTCCGGGGCCGCCTGGCCTCCATCGAACTGCTCAGCTACACCTCCGGCCCGCTGCTCGGCAACGCCGAGGCAGGGGCGGCCGCCTCGCTCGTCGGTCTCCGGGCGTCGGTCGTGTCCGGCGGGGCGCTGTGCGTCGTTGCCGTGGCCGGCACCGCCGCCGCCCTGCCGGCCTTCTGGGCCTACGACGCCCACCGGGACCGGAGCCCGCCGGCCCCGGGCGAGGAGGAGGCACTGCTACCATGATTCGGTTGGTCGCGAAAGCGGGCCCCCATCGTCTAGCGGCCCAGGACGCCGCCCTTTCAAGGCGGTAGCACGGGTTCGAATCCCGTTGGGGGTGCGAGCCCCCTCGGGGGTTGGCAGCAGGCAGCACAAGGCAGCGAATCGCATGGTCCAGTGGTGCAGTTCGGTTAGCACGCCGCCCTGTCAAGGCGGAGGTCGCGGGTTCAAGTCCCGTCTGGACCGCTCGGTGGGAGTCGGCCGACATGGCTCCCACCGATATCGGCCGGGTAGCTCAGTCGGCAGAGCGCGCGCCTGAAAAGCGCGAGGTCGCCGGATCGACGCCGGCCCCGGCCACAGGCAAAAGCCCCGCTCAGCGGGGCTTTTCCTATTCTGAGGCGGAACGCCCGCAGCCGGTTTCGTCGGGGTCGTGCCACATCCGTGCCATAACGAGCGGCGTCGAGGGCCCGGAGGCGGGTCAGCCGCCGGACGCTTCGGCCCGGAACTCCGCCTCGAGGACCTCGTGGAACCGGTCGCCGTCCTCGCGACGGTCCGCCCACGCTCGGCTCTCATGAACGATCCGCTTGGCATCGGCCAGCGGGAGGCGGAGGATCTCGACCGTCGCCCGGATGCACTCGACCTTCGTGAACCGGCCCCAACGAAACCGGCGTTCCTTTTCCGCTCCAGGCCGGTAAACGAACGCCGGTTGGGTCCAGGCCAGCGGTTC
>JAUZEX010000631.1 GCA_030838815.1 Actinomycetota bacterium | reverse complement strand
GGTGACACGGTCTCGATTGCCGGGATCGTCGAGGGTGGCGCGGCCAAGGCGGCCGCCGTCATGGACTCCACCGGTCTGGGCAAGATCGGCGAGCACTGGGGCTTCCCGAAGCACAAGTAAGCACTCGTCTGAACCCTTGGAGTCGGTCTGCGAGACTTGCGGCCGACTCCAAGCGCGTTCACAGCAAACCCCCAGGGACGAGGGCGAGAGTATGGGCATGACCGATGGATTCTCTCGGGACTGGACGCTTCCTCCGTCCCCCCCGATCGAGCCGCCCCCCGCTCCGCCCGGGTTGGGTGGCCCGTCCGGGTTCCCTCCGCCGCTCTCTCCTCCCCTGGGTGACGGCAAGGGAACCCGAGCTGTCGCCGGTCGGCGCACGATGGCGCTGGTCGGCGGAGTGGCCGTTCTCGCCCTGGTGGCCGGCAGCCTCGGCGCCGCCATCGGCGTGAGCCTGGCCTCGAAGAAAGGCTCCGACTCGCCGGCCGTGACCCCGGCCACCGCCCCCTCGGGCGGCGCCGCCACCACGCCCATCCCGTCGTCGTCGGGCTCGGCCACGACGCCCTCGACCGGTTCCGCGGCGGCCCCGTCCGGGTCGGCCTCGTCGTCCGGCTCGCTGTCGGGCGCCGCCCTCGACGTGAAGGGCATCCTGGCCAAGGTCGAGCCGTCCGTGGTCGACATCGTGGCCCAGAGCCGCCGGGGCACCGGCGAGGGCACGGGCATCATCATCAGCCCCGACGGCTACATCCTGACCAACGCCCACGTGGTGAGCGGCGCCAGCACGGTCACCGTCTCCACCAGCTCCAGCTCCAAGGCCCTGCCGGCCACGGTGATCGGGGCCGACGCCGCCCACGACGTCGCCCTCATCAAACTCGACAGCGGCGGGGGCTCGCTGGTGGCGGCCGACCTCGGCCGGTCGGCCGACATGAAGGTCGGCGACGACGTCGTCGCCATCGGCAACGCCCTTGGGCTGAGGGGCGACCCCACCGTCACCCGGGGCATCGTTTCGGCCCTCAACCGGACCGTCGACAACCTGACCGGCATGATCCAGACCGACGCCGCCATCAACCCCGGCAACTCCGGCGGCCCGCTGGTCAACTCGACGGGCCAGGTCATCGGCATCAACACCGCCGTGGCTGCCGACGGCGCCCAGAACATCGGCTTCGCCATTCCCATCGACAAGGCCAAGGCCCTCGCCGACCGGCTGAAGAGCGGCCAGGGCGCGGCCCCGACCGCCTTCCTCGGCGTGTCGACGACCGCCACGTCGGACGGGAGCGCGGGCGCCGAGGTCGTGTCCCTGGTCGCCGGCGGCCCGGCGCAGAAGGCCGGCATCGCCGTCGGGGACCTCATCGTCGGCTTCGACGGGAAGCCCGTGGCCACCGCCGACGCCCTGTCCGGCCTGGTCCAGGGCCGCCAGCCAGGCGATACGGTCCCGGTCGAGATCGAACGCAACGGCTCCTCCCGCACCGTCTCCGTGACCCTCACCACGAAGCCGGCCAACTGATGTCCCCCGACAGCTTCCGGGGGACCGCCCCCGAGTCCGACCGCACCCCGGCCGAGGCCATCGAACGGGCCCTGTTCGAGGTCAAGCGGGTCATCGTCGGCCAGGACCGAGTCATCGAGCGCCTGTTCGTGGCCATCGTCGCCCGGGGCCACTGCCTCCTCGAGGGCGCCCCCGGCCTGGCCAAGACGCTGGCCGCCGAGACGCTGGCCACCGTGGTCGGCGGCTCGTTCGTCCGGCTCCAGTTCACCCCCGACCTCGTCCCGTCCGACATCGTCGGCACCCGCATCTACCGCCCGTCCAGCGAACGGTTCGACATCGAGCTGGGTCCGATCTTCGCCAACGTGGTGCTGGCCGACGAGATCAACCGGGCCCCGGCCAAGGTCCAGTCGGCGCTGCTCGAGGTGATGGCCGAGCGGCAGGTGTCGGTCGGCGGAGTGACCCACCCGGTGCCGCAGCCGTTCATGGTGCTGGCGACCCAGAACCCCATCGAGCACGAGGGCGTCTACCCACTGCCCGAAGCGCAGCGCGACCGGTTCCTGATGAAGGTCCTGATCGGCTGGCCGACCGCCTGGGAGGAGGCGACGATCGTCCGCCGGATGGGCGTCGACCCGCCGAAGCCGGAGCGGGTCTTCGAACCGGGTGCCCTCGAGACGCTGCAGCGGACGGCCGACTCGGTGTTCGTCCACGACGGCGTCCTCGACTACGCCGTGCGGCTGGTGCTGGCCACGCGGGCGCCGGCCGAGCACGGCCTCGCCGACCTGGCGCCGCTGATCGCCCACGGCGCCAGCCCCCGGGCCACCCTCGGCCTCGTCGCCTCCGGGCGGGCGCTGGCCCTGATGCGGGGCCGCACCTACGTGCTGCCCCAGGACATCTTCGACGTCGGCCCCGACGTCCTCCGCCACCGGCTCCTGCTGTCCTACGAGGCGCTGGCCGACGGAGTCGACTCGGAGCAGGTCGTGAACCGGATCCTGTCCACCGTCCACGCCCCCCGCGTCGCCCCCAGCCAGGACTCTCCGGAGTCCGGCTCGCAGACCGGCCCCGGCATCGGCGGCCTGGGCCTCGAGTCGGTTTCCTGACGGGGCGTTTCCCGCTGGGGGCGGGGGCACGGCCGGCGGGGCCCAGGTGTTTTCCGGCGGCGTGACGGTGTCCGCCGCCGGCTCCCCCGTCGGCATGAAATTCGGCTCGGGCGCCGGCGGGGGAGCGATCGGGAGGGCGACGAGGAAGTAGGCGCCGCGGCCGCTGGGGGGTGCGCCGGCGTGGACGGTGCCTCCGTGGGCGGCGACGATGGCGGCCACGATCGACAGGCCGAGCCCGGTCCCGCCGGG
>JAUZEX010000620.1 GCA_030838815.1 Actinomycetota bacterium | reverse complement strand
CTTCCACGTCGTCCACTTCCACGTCGTCGAGCACCACGACGACTTCGCCGACGCCGACCACCACCGCCCCTCCGGCGCCGCCGTCGCCGTCGCCAAGGCGCGACACCGGCTACTGGCTCGTCGGCCGGGAGGGCAAGGTCTACCGCTTCGGGGACGCCGGTCAGTTCGGCGACGCCGTGGCGAAGATCCCGTCCGGGGCCGACGCTGTCGACATCGAGGCCACCCCGTCGAGCAAGGGGACCTGGATCCTCTCCAGCCGCGGCCAGGTGTATCGGGCGGGTGACGCGGCGGAGCTCCCGTCGCTCGGCAGCGGGGATCTGACCGGCGGCGAGACCGCCGTCAGCCTGGCTGCCACGCCGTCGGGGGCCGGGTACTGGATCGTCACCAGCGCCGGCCGGGTGCATCCCTTCGGTGACGCCCGGTCGTTCGGGGACCTGGCCGGACTCGCCCTCCGGTCTCCGATCCGGGCCGCCGCGGCCACCGCCACCGGAGGCGGCTACTACCTGACGGCCTCCGACGGCGGCGTGTTCACCTTCGGTGATGCCCACTTCTCCGGTTCCCTGGCCGGTCAGCGACTGCGGGCCCCGGTCGTCGCCCTGGCCCTCGACCGCGACGGCACCGGCTACTGGCTGGTGGCATCCGACGGGGGGGTCTTCGGCTTCGACGCCCCCTTCAAGGGCTCCCTCGCCCCGGACGACCTGAACGGCCCGGTCGCCGGGGCCTCTACCTACGGCGACGGCTACCTGCTGGCCGCCTCCGACGGGGGGGTGTTCGTGTTCAGCGATCGGCCCTTCTACGGGTCACTGGGGGACAGGCCGCCGCCGAACCGCATCACCGGCGTGGCCGTGCATTCGAGCTAGCGGTGGAACAGCTTGGTGATGGCCTTGCCGAGGCCGATGACCACGACGAGACCCAACACCCCGATGCCGAGGCCGACGGCGGCGATCACGATGTCGCCGAGGAGCACACCGAGGCTGAGCACCACGACGCCCAGTGAGGGCAGCGTGTCGAGGCCGGAGAACGGCGGTGACAGGAAGGCGGTGAGGGCGAGGCCGAACACGGCGGCGCCGAAGGCCATGTTGGTCACACGGTTCTCCAGCAGTCCGGCCATCCGGGGCTTGGAGAACTTCTCGAACCAGCGGATCCGCTTCACGAGCGCCCGGCTGAACTTGGGGCCGGTGAGCCCCTTCAGCTCCCTGTCCTGGAAGCGCTTGGGAATCCAGACCTCCGATCGCCCCACCATCAGCTCCAGCGCCAGCAGCATGGTGACGATCTCCAGCACATGACTCACCGCCCCCGTCGGCAGCGGGAGGGCGGGGAGGGCCATCAGCACGATGAACAGGATGGCGAAGCTCCGGGGCCCGAAGGTGTCCACGAGATCGCCCAGCGTCTTCTTCCGAGAACTCCCGAACCACTCCTCGAGTTGGACGCTGACCTTCTGCGCCTCGCCCTGCTCGTCGCCGATCATCCGCTGGATCATATGGGCTCGCTCTCAGGTTCCGAGGTGGTGCGACGCCGGAACCGGCGCCTACGCTCGGGCCCGTCCTACGCGCCGAGGAGGCCTCCGCATGGCGAATCCGGTCCCGATCGTCGACTACCTGGTGCTCGACGAACCCGGGGAAGGGGGTGTCCCCCGGTACAGAGCGCACCTGGTGGCCAACGAGTGTGAGGGGTGCGGTGCCCGTTACTTCGACCGCCGAAACTCCTGCGCCAACGCCGAGTGCGGCGGCACCGACTTCGTGAAGGTGCCCGTGGCCACCTCCGGCGAGGTCAAGGCCTTCACCATCGTGGCTTTCGCCGCCCCCGGCATCCCGGTCCCGTTCGTGGCCGCGCTGGTCGACTGCCAGGGCACCAGCGTGCGGGGCAACCTCATCAACGTCGACCCCGACCCGGAGCACGTGTCGCTCGGGATGAAGGTCCGCCTGGCCACGTACCCCCTCGGCACCGACAGCGCCGGCACCGAGGCTGTCGGCTTCGGCTTCGAACCCCTCTCGAACTGAAGAAGGAGCTCCCGTGCCCAACGCTGACGGGGTCTGGATCCTCGGCATCACGATGACCAGGTTCGGGAAGCACCCGGACAAGGACGTCGTCGATCTGGCCGCCGAGGCGGCGCTCGGTGCGCTGTCCGACGCCGGCGTGAAGATGAAGGAAATGGGCGTCCTGGCCGCCGGGAACCTGTTCGGCGGCGGGCTCGGGATCGGCCAGCAGCTCCAGAAGCAGGTCGGCCAGACCGGCATCCCCGTCTACAACGTGGCCAATGCCTGCGCCACCGGGGCCACCGCCCTGCGCACCGCGGTCATGGCCGTGAAGGCGGGGGAGTGCGATTTCGGCCTCGCCGTCGGAGTGGAGAAGCTGGCCGGCGCCGGCCTCCTGGCCGGGAAGGACCGCAAGGCCGACGCCGATACCTGGCAGCCCAGCGGCCGCTACGGGGCCGTGGCCTCGGTGGACGGGCGCATCGGCACCGAGACCATGCCCGGCGTGTTCGCCCAGATCGGCATGGAATACGGGCACAA
>JAUZEX010000570.1 GCA_030838815.1 Actinomycetota bacterium | reverse complement strand
ATGCATGGCCTTCGTGCAATCGATCTCGTCGTCCATCAGGAACTCACCGTGCGGTCACGTTCGGGGTGGCTCCGGCAGGGGCGCCCACGGTTTCCGCCAGGTCCTCCTGGCGGGCGTCGGGGAGGAGTCCCCGGACGCTTGCAAAATCGAACAACCGCTTCTGGAGGGCCTTTCTTCCCCGATGCAGCCGACTCATCACCGTGCCGATGGGGATCCCCAGGATCTCGGCGATCTCCTTGTAGGAGAAACCTTCGACGTCACCGAGTAGCACCGCGATGCGGAACTGCTCTGGGAGTGCCTCGAGCGCGTCCTTGATCTCGCTCTCGGTGAGGTGGTCGAGAAGCTCGTCTTCCGCGCTGCGGCCGGCGGTCTCGGCCTGCCCGCCGCCGAGGCGTCGGTAGAGATAGAGCTCCTCGACGTCCTCGACGTCGCTCTCCTCAGGCCTGCGCTTCTTGGCGCGGTAGTTGTTGATGAAGGTGTTGGTGAGGATCTTGTACAGCCACGCCTTCAGGTTCGTGCCCTCCTGGAACCCCCCGAAGCCTCGATAGGCCTTGAGGTAGGTCTCCTGCACGAGATCCTCGGCATCCGAAGGATTCCGCGTCATGCGGAGCGCGGCGGTATACAGCGAGCCCATGTGCTCCATCGCCTCATCAGCGAAGTTCGCTTGATCCGCCATTCCGGCCAAGGGTATCGCTCGGTGGGCGCGACTCGGCCCGGCAGTGAAATGATGAGAGTGATGCGTCTCCAGACTCGACTCGCCGTGCTGTTCGCCGTGTTCGTCCTCGCCACGGCCAGCCTCGCTGGCGTGTCCACCGCCGCCCTCGACGACGAAGAGACGGTCGCGTTCGACGCCAGCGCCGAGAGCGCCCCTCCTGCGGACGCGGCTCCCGCCCCCGCACCGGAGGCCGCCCCTGCGCCAGCGGCTCCTGCCCCAGGGTTCCCGCTCACCGGTCCCGTGTTGGGATCAGGCTCGCGAGGGCCCGAGGTCGAGCTCCTCCAACGGCGGCTGATCGACCTCCACTACGACCCGGGCACACCCGACGGCGGGTTCGGCCAGGCGACCCAGTACGCCGTCTGGGCGTTCCAGAAGGTCAACGGGATTCCGACTTCAGGCCGGATCGGCGACGCCGAGCGCGCGGCGCTCAACAACCCGTTCGTTCCCGGCCCGCAGCGGCCCGACCTCGGTCCGGACCGGGTCGTGGTCAACCTTCCGTACCAGCTGCTGTACCTCTACACCCACGGCAACCTGCTGCTGATCAGCCACATCTCCAGCGGCAACGGGGAGCACTACTGCGTGGCGCAGTACAACGAGTGCCGGAACGCCATCACTCCCGTCGGCGACTTCGCCTTCGGGTACTACCACGCCGGCTGGGACCACGGTCCCCTCGGCGACCTGTGGAACCCGATGTACTTCACGTCGGCCGGTCACGCGGTGCACGGCTCGCCGTCGGTGCCGCTCTACCCGGCGTCACACGGATGCGTTCGCATCCCGATGCAAACGGCGGACCGGTTCCCCACAATCGTGGGCATCGGCTGGCCGGTCGCCGTCGTCGGGTAGCCCCGCGCAGCGCCTGCTGGAGGCCGTTGCCGGCGCAAAAGGTGGCATTCGGTCTGAGTCCTTTGCCCTATTTCGCGCCGCCTTTCTCCCGCATCCTGGCAATCGTCAACGACGACGCACCGGGCGCTGCCCGGGACTGGGGGAAGTAACCATGAACCACAATCTTCGGAAGCTGCTCGTGACGAGCGTGGCGACCGGTGCCGTCCTCGCCGGGGGATCGACGCTCGCGGCCGCCCTGCAGCCGATGCGTGGCGGCACGCCCGCACAGGTGACCACGCCGGCAGCGGCGTCTCGCTCGATCACCGTCGAGGCCCACAAGGACCTGCCCGCGGTGAATGTGGACCAGGCCCTGCCCGTGAGCGCCCGCACGACCGGCTCCATGCCCATCGAGGGCACGTGGGATCGCCAGACGCCGGCGGCCGTCGACGTTCGGCCCAGCCTGGGCGCGGTGAACGTTGCCCAGACGGTCGGGCAGATCGCCGTCCCGGCAGTGACGATCACCTCGCCGGCGAATGTTGACTACCGCCTCTCGAGCAATGGCGCCGAGGCTGGCGTGAACAGCAACATCGTCTCCGCAGACACGGCCGCGTCGACCAACGGCCCGGCGCTCGCCGAGGTCTCGACCAAGGCCCTGAGCATCGACAACAAGCTGCAGGTCGCCGGCAGCTGACCCTTCCGTTTCGGAAAGTAGAGAAGAGCCGCCCTCGGGCGGCTCTTCTCGTTGTCTGCCCTGACTAGCGGCGGCTGTGCAGGAAGCGGCGGACTTGCTTGCGGGGCGCCATGGACGCCAGCAGCCAACCGACGACGAGGGTGAGCAGGCCGAGGAACAGCTGATGGCGCGTGTTGGCGCCCGTGAACGGGATACGGCTGGTGCTCGCCGGCGCTGACGCCGCGGCCGCCTGGGCGCGGGTGCCAGACGCCGCGAGCGCACCGCTGTCCGCCTTGGCCTCGCCACGGTCCGCAGCTCGATCGGCGTCGCGCTCGGCCCGGGCGCGCTCGCGCTCGGTCTGGGGGGCGCCCGCCTGGGTGACGGTCTGCGAGGACTCCTGGCGGTTGTTCTCGACCGAGCAGCTCGCCAGGCACTGGCGGACGATGTCGTCGGGATTGAACCCAAAGAAGCCGCCGGCGTTGGCGAACGGGTTGTTGGCCGAGGTGCCCCCGCTGCCGGCCGGGCGCAGGCTGATGGTGATCGTCGTGGCGTTGTTGGCCGTGTTGGGATCATTCGCGCCCGGGTCGATCACCTGGAAGGTCAGGACGGCGGCTGTGAGGTTGGGATCGGTGACCGTGAGCACCAGGGCCAGATCCGCGGTGGCTCCCGGGGCCAGTGGCGCGGTGCGGGTGCAGGTCACCGCCTGACCGTTCGCGGTGCAGCCGAAGCCGCCGCCGGTGCCCGACGCCAGGATCACGCCGGGGGGAAGTGTGGTCGTGACGACGATCGTGCCCTGGGTGCTGGGGTTCGGTCCGTTGTTGACGATGTGCACGTTGACCGGGACCTGCGAGCCCGGCGCCGAGCTGGCGCTCGCCGGGCCGGTGGCGCTGATGGCCAGGTCGACGGTGGGCTTGACGTCCGTGAAGGCGAGGATCGTGCCGTCGCCGCCCGCCACCCAGCCGCGGGTGGCGTCGACGAAGGAGACGCCGGAGAGGGGGAGGGTCGTGCCCGAGTTC
>JAUZEX010000549.1 GCA_030838815.1 Actinomycetota bacterium | reverse complement strand
ATGCAGACGAACCAGACGATGAACCCGTGGGGGAACCAGATGAACACCTGGGCGAACCAGAATCCGTGGGCGAACCAGATGCCCAATCAGACGGCGAACCCCTGGGTGATCCAGGCATTGCTCGGCGAGCTGGTCGGCGCCATCGCCCGCCAGGGTCACGTCGGACTCGACCAGGGCGGCTTCGGCCAGGGGGCCCTCGGGACCACGCCGTTCCACCAGACGATCGGGGGGCCGTTCGGCGCACAGGGCAGCTACGGCAACGGCATCGGCCAGATGGGCGGTCTCGGCCAGCAGGCCTTCGGCCAGCAGGGTCTCGGCCAGCAGGGTCTCGGCCAGCAGGGTCTCGGCCAGCAGGGTCTCGGCCAACCGGGCTTCGGCCAGCTGGGGGGTCTCGGCCAGCTGGGCTTCGGCCAGCCGGGTCTCGGCCAGATGGGGGGTCTCGGCCAACTGGGCTTCGGCCAGCAGGGTCTCGGCCAGCAGGGTCTCGGCCAACCGGGCTTCGGTCAGGGCGGCTTCGGCCAGCAGGGGTTCGGCCAGGGCGCCTTCGGCCAGCAGGGCTACGGCCAGGGTGGTTACGGCCAGGGCGGATACGGCCAGGGCGGATACGGCCAGCCGGGTTACGACCAGGGTGGTTACGGCCAGGGTGGTTATGGCCAGCAGGGTTACGGCCAGGGTGGTTATGGCCAGGGTGGTTATGGCCAGGGCCTGCCAACCATGGCGATGGTCTGATGGACGGTGCGCCCGCCGGGGCGTGGTCGAGTTATCCGACGATGGTGGCGCCGCCCGCGCCGGGGGCGTTCGCCCCTTACAGCCCGACCATGCCTGATCTCGAGGGGCAGACGTTCTCCGACTTCCTCCAGGAGCCGGTGGCCCAGGTGACCCGCAGGCTCTTCGACTACCTCGGAGCCAACGCCCCCGACCACCCGGAGCTGGCCGGGGTCATCCCCCTCGTCCAACAGGCGGCCGAGTGGTACCGGATGGGCGACCTGACCCGGGCCTTCGCCCAGGCCTACGTCGCCTTCCGGGCGATCACGCTGCTCCGGCTGACCAGCCGGCCCGACCTCCCGCCGGTCTGATTTCCCCGACCAGCACCACGGCCGCCCCGACCCCTTCCCCGGTCAGGGCGGCCGACCAGCGCGCCGACGATCGCAAGGAGAAGAACGAGATGACGCCGACCGACGACGCCCCGGCCACCGGACAGCGGGCCGAGGGCAAGGCCGCCTCCCCTTCCGCCCCGTCCAGCTCCTCCGGCCCTTCCAGTTCCCCGGGCTCCGCCAGTTCCTCCGGCTCCTCCAGTGCCGGGTCCCGGAAGGCGACCGCCTCCGAGGGCGGTCAATCGTCGTCGGGGTCGGGCTCGCGATCAGGGGCGCACCGCAACCGGGAGGAGGGAGTCGGGACCGAACGGATGCCCCGGGGGTCCGGGAGTGGCCGCCGGGAGAGAGTCATCGTCGGGGCGCCTCCTCAGCCGTGGACGATCGGCGCCGCACCGGTCGATCTCGACTTCATCGCCCAGGCTCTCGAGGCCGACGAGGACATCACGGTCCTCCGCCGGATCGCCCCCCGGCCCCCGGTCCGCGCCTTCCCGGGCCTCGACTCCGGTGGGCCGGCCATCATCGCCGCCGAGATGCCCCTCGGACGGGCCGAGGCGCTGGCCCGCCATCTGCAGCTGGTGGTGGAGATCGACTCACGACTCGAACCCGCCGGCTCGCCCCTTGACGCCGCGCTGGCGATGGCCGCGCCCGTCCGCCTGTCGGGACACGACCCCGTCGACGTTCCGCCCTTCTTCGGTTCGCCCCTGTCGATCACGGTGGAGGTGACCGACACCGACGGACAGGCGGTCGAAGGAGCCCTGGTCTGCGCCTCCGGTAGCCGGGGGCCCGCCCTGGCCGTCACGGACCCGAAGGGCCGGGCCGAGCTGACCCTGCTCGAGGAGTCGCCGGAATCGGTCCGGAGCCTCAGCGTCACGCCGGCCCGCGACCACTGGGCCCGCTGGATCCCCGAACCCGGGCTCGACCTGGCCAAGCCCAACACCGTCGTGGTGGAGCGGCTCGACGCCTTCTTTCCCGCCTTCCCCGACCAGGAGCTGGTCGGTTGGGGCCTGCGGGCCATGCGGATCGACCAGCTCCCGCCGGCCATGCAGGGCGAGGGGGCCAGGATCGCCGTCGTCGACTCCGGAGCGGCGGCCGGCATCCATCCCGACCTCCCGAGCCCCGAGGCGGGGTTCGACCTCGTGGCCGACAACAGTGGAAGCTGGAAAGACGACGTCCTGGCCCACGGCACGCACTGCCTCGGGGTGATGACGGCCACCAGCCACGACGGCGGCATCCGCGGGATCGCGCCGCAGGCCGACGTGATCGTCCTCAAGGTTCTCCCCGGCGGGCGGTGCAGCACGCTCATCGAGGCCCTGGACCGCTGCATTGAGGAGCAGGTCGACGTCATCAACCTGAGCCTGTGCACCACCCGGCCATCGGTGCTCGTGGAGCAACGCCTCCAGCAGGCCCGCCAGCTCGGCATCGCCTGCATCGCGGCCGCCGGCAACACGTCGGGGCCGGTGGCATACCCCGCCTCGTCGTCGGCCGTCCTGGCGGTGGCGGCGGTGGGCCGGCTCGGCGAGTTCCCACCGACCAGCGGCCACGCCATCCAGCCGGCGCCCGGTGTGCCGATGGGGCGGGACGGGTTCTTCGCCGCCCGCCTGTCGGCGTTCGGCCCCGAGATCGACGTCTGTGGCCCGGGGGTGGCCGTCGTGTCCACCGTTCCTCCGGACGGGTACGGGGCCTGGGACGGCACGTCGGCGGCCGCGGCCCACGTCAGCGGCCTGGCGACCCTGCTGCTGGCCCACCACCCCGATTTCGCCGGTGCCTTCCGGGCGCGGACGGCAGCCCGGGTCGACCGGCTGTTCCAGATCCTGCGGCGCAGCGCCCGCCCCTTGGCGCTCGGCGATCCCCGCCGGACCGGCGCCGGGCTGCCCGACGCCCTCATGGCCTTCGGCGACGTGATCGCTCCGCCCGGACCGGGCGTCGTGTGGTCGCCGGCCCCGACCATGGATCTGACTGCCCCCCTCGATCAGCTCGCCATGGTCATGCACCAGGCCGGGATCGTGAACGGGAACGGCGGCAACGGGAACGGAAACGGGAAGGGGAACGGTCACCGCCGGGCCGGGTCGACGGCCGGGCGGCAGAGCGCGGGCCCCGGATCGACCGCCGCCGGGGGTGACGACCCCGCCGTCGCCCTGGCCCAGTTGCGCGAGACGCTGGAGCGGGCCGGGATCTGGAGGCGCTAGCGCGGATTAGAGGTAGAAGCCGGGCAGCGGCGGCTCGGGCCGGGGCGGCGACAGGGGGGTGTACGAGAAGGCGGGGAGCAGCGGTGTGGCCTGCGCGCCCTGGCGGAGCCCTGACAGCCAGGCCGAGACCTGGTGGAGCACGAGGTCGTGCTCGGCGGCCGCGGCCGACCAGCGGCCCGGCGCGGCCGCGGGGGCCTGCACGACGACGACCAACCCGGCCCAGACGACGCCCATGGGTTCCATACCTCCAGAGAATGCCATCTCCCCGGGCACGGGCGGTTTCCGCACCGTTTCCGGACAATTTTCTCCGCTACGGGCCGGGCGCGTTCCCGCCGACTTCGGAGCGAATTCGGAGGATCCTCGGAGCGGCGCCGGAGCGCCGGGGGCGAAACTCAGGTCATGACCGGACGGGGACGGTGTACGCCTCCGGCCCCTACGCCGGCCACACCGGCCAGGACACGACCAACGCCGCCGACGGCATCTTCGCCAAGGCGAACCTGCTCGTCCCGGCCAGGAGCGGCGACGGCTACCTGGCCGCCGTCAACCTCGACGTCAAGACGGCGTGACGACCCCTCGACGACGAGTTTCCCTCCGGGGCGGCAGGTGAGGCCCCCGACTTCGGAGGGTTTTCCAAGGTTCGTCGGAGGGACGGCGGAGCGTTGGACCCGATCCTCGGTATGACTCCGTCTCCGTCCCCGAAAGGACCCGACCCGAAAATGAAACCCCGTCGTCTGGCCGTCTACGGCCTCACCGCCGGGCTGCTGGGAGGTGGCGCCGCCGGCTTGGCGCTGACCGGCACCACCCTGGCCAGCACCCGGATCGCCGACGTCACCACCGGCACCGCCGCTGACACCGGCACGGTGACCGACCCGACCACCAGCTCCACCACGTCCGACACCACCGCCGCCGGCAGCGGCGAGACCACGACCACGACGGCTCCGGCGACGACCTCGTCCACCCCGGCGGCCTCCGACCCCACCGCGACCACCGCGCCGGCGGCCCCGGGGACCCCGAACCCGTCCACCGGCGCCGCACAGGCCGCCAAGGGTGACTGGGCCAAGGCGGCCCTGGACCCGTTGGTGACCAACGGCACCATCACACAGGCCCAGGAGGACGCCGTCCTCGCCGCCCTCAAAGCGGCCCGGCCGGACCACGGCCCTGGTGACGGCCACGGGCGGGGCGGGCCCGGCTTCGGGAACCTCGACGTCGCCGCCAAGGCCCTCGGCATGACGACCGATGAGCTCCGCACCGCCCTCGACGGCGGGAAGACCATCGCCGGCATCGCCAAGGACAAGGGCGTCGACGTCGCCAAGGTCGCCGACGCCCTCGTCGCCGACCTGAAGGCCCACCTCGACGCCGAGGTCAAGGACGGCGAGCTGACCCGGGCCCAGGCCGACGCCCTGCTGGCCAGCTCCAAGACCCGCATCGAGGACTTCGTCAACGGGAAGGCCCCCGCCGGCGGCCCCGGTGGCGGCCCCGGTGGACGGGGTGGACCTGGCGGTCCCGGTCGGCACGGTCCGGGTGGTCCGGGCGGCCAGGGCGGCGCTCCCGGCTCCGGCTCCGGCACCTCGGGCACGTCCGGCACCACCACCTCCTGACCGGCAACTGAACGGCGTCCGCTCCTCCCGGACGCCGGCACGACAAAGGAGCGGGTCGTCCGATCACCGGGCGGCCCGCTCCTGGCCTTCGGCGCCCGGTCGCCCGGCCCAGGCCCGCCACGGTTCGATGGAAGGGTTTGGGGGGTAGGGTCGATTTGTCGTAAGTGTCTGCTTACGGCGATGTCTCGACCCGATCCGAGGGGGCCTCAATGAAGCGTGTCCTCGTTGCCGGCGTCCTGGGTGCCCTCCTGATCGTGGGCGCCCCGACGCTGGCCTCGTCCGCCGACCGCCGCGATTCCGGTGACCGCGGTCACCAGAGCGACCACGGCGCCCGCCACGACGGCGACCGTCACGGCGACGGCGGGTACTCCCGCCACGGTCGCTACGGCTATGGCTACGGCTACTACGACGGTGGCTACGGCGACTACTCCGACTGCTACCGCGACCCCTCCGGCTACACGACCTGTGAGCCGTACGGCGGCGACTACGACCCGGGCGGCTACAACGGCCGCTACACCTACGGCAACTACGACCCCCACTACTGCGACCACCCGCACAGCGCCCACAGCGCCCAGTGCGAAGACCCGCCGGCCCGGAACAACGGGGTCCCGCCGGGCACCGTGGTGATCCGGGAGCTGGCCTTCAACCCGGCCCAGATCAACGCCCGGGTCGGGGAGGACGTCGTCTGGCACTTCGACGACAAGGGCGTCGCCCACACCGTCACCGCCGACAACGGATCGTTCGACTCCGGGAAGCGGACCGACGGCGAGTTCCACATGGCCTTCCCCCAGCCCGGCAGCTACAGCTACCACTGCTCGATCCACCCCGACATGAAGGGGATGGTCATGGTCGGCCGCGAAAGCTGACCAGCGTTCCTGCGGTCTGGGGCAGGCGGTATGGGGTCTACGGCGAGGTCATGCTCCGCATGGCCTCGCCGATGACCGCCGCCGCACCGCCGTTGGCGTAGGCGGCGCGCTGGCGGTCGGCGCCGTTGCCGTCGGTCATGAGCCGGGCCACGAGATCGCTGACCTCGGCCCAGTCGTCATGCGCCTCGAGCCCCGGGCGGGCCATGTCGAGCAGGGCGTCGACCACCACCGCGGCCGGTTCCGGCTGGCCGGTCACGGGGTGGACCAGCTGGTCTGACAGCCCGAACCGGGCCGCCCGCCAGATGGACGAGTCGAGCACGGCCCGGCTGGGGGCCGGCTTCGGCGACCCGACGATGGCGTCGGCGGCGCACGACCAGGCCAGACCCCGGATCAGCCCCGCCACGGCCAGGCAGTCATCCACCGCGAGGCCGACGTCGCAGACCCGGAACTCCAGCGTGGGAAACCGGACCGAGGGCCGGGCGTACCAGTAGAGGTGGGTGGCGTCGCTGATGGCGCCGGCCTCGACGAGGTCGCCCACGACGGCGTCGTACTCACTGCGGGAGTTGAGTTCGGGTGGGAACCCGGCCGTGGGCCACTGGGTCCAGATCGGAGTGCGGTAGCTGGCGTAGCCGGTGTCGGCGCCCTGCCAGAACGGCGAGTTGGCCGACAGGGCCAGCAACACCGCCAGCCACGGCCGGACCCGGTCCAGCACCAGGATCTCCAGGTCGCGGTTGCCCAGCCCGAGGTGGACGTGGCAGCCGCAGATGACCTGCTGGCGGGCCAGGACCTCGTAGCGCTCCTCCATGGCGGCGTACCGGGGATTGGAGACGTCGACCCCTTGGTCCTGCCAGTCCGAGAACGGATGCGTGGCCAGCGCCACGACGGCCAGGTCCTCGGCCGCGGCGGCCGCCGTCAGCTGCCGCCGGAGGTTGCGCAGCTCCGTCCCCAGCTGGTCGAGCGTGGTGCAGACGGGAGTGTCGCCCTCGATCTGGCACAGGTTCAGCTCGGTCGTGACCGCCTCGCCGAGCCGGTCCCGGGCGGGGGGGAGAACGCGCGCTGAACCGGGCACGAGCGCGCCGCTGGCCGGGTCGATCAGGAAGAACTCCTCCTCCACCCCGATCGTGATCTGCACAGTCGCTCCTCGCTGGCCGGGGCTCCGCTCGTCGTGCATTTCTTGCCCAGAGGGGAGGGGCTTCCACCCTTTCCTGGGTATGACGGCTCTGCAGACGACGCGCCACGGACCGCCCCGACGCGGGCGGGGTCAGGAGGAGACACCATGTGCGGGATCGCCGGCGAGGTCCGCCATGACGGGCGCCTGCCCGATGTCGCCGCCGTCGGACGCATGGTCGGCTCCCCGTCCATGGCCACCCGGGGGCCCGACGGCGCCGGGGTCTGGTCGGCCGGCCCGGTCGCCCTCGGCCACCGGCGGCTGGCCATCATCGACCTGTCGGGCCGGGGCCACCAGCCGATGGTCGACGCCGAGCTCGGCCTCGCCGTCGTGTTCAACGGCTGCATCTACAACCACCGGGAGCTGCGCCGGGAGCTGGAGGCGGCCGGCCACCGGTTCGTCTCCACCAGCGACACCGAGGTGTTGCTGAAGGGCTGGCGGGAGTGGGGCGAAGGGCTCGTCGACCGCCTGGCCGGCATGTTCGCCTTCGCCCTGGCCGAGCGCGACACCGGCCGCCTCGTGCTGGCCCGGGACCGGCTGGGGATCAAGCCGCTGTACCTGGCCGACGTCGACGGCGCGCTGCGCTTCGGTTCCACCGTCCCGGCGGTGGTGGCCGGCGGCGGGGTCGACACGACGATCGACGCCGAAGCGCTGCACCACTACCTGACCTTCCACGCCGTCGTCCCCGCCCCCCGCACGCTGCTGTCGGGGGTGACCAAGCTCCCGCCGGCCACCATCCTCGTCGTGGAGCCGGACGGGCGCCGCCGGGAGCGGGAGTACTGGAACCCCTGGCTGGCCGGGCCTCCGGCCTCCGCCCCGTCCGGCGAGGACCCGGTGTCGTGGCGGGAGGCCGTGGAGGCGGCCCTGCGGACGGCGGTGCGCCGCCGGCTGGTGGCCGATGTCCCCGTCGGCGTGCTCCTCTCCGGCGGCCTCGACTCCAGCCTGATCGTGGCCCTGCTGGCCGAGGAGGGCCAGGACGCCCTGGCCACGTTCAGCATCGGCTTCGACTCCGCGGGCGGCGAGGCGGGCGACGAGTTC
>JAUZEX010000538.1 GCA_030838815.1 Actinomycetota bacterium | reverse complement strand
CGGTGGTCAGGAGGCCGAGGAATATTCCCAGCCGACGACGGGCGGGGGTGGACGCGAGGTGCATAGAAGATAAGTCCTCTTTACGGGCGCTTTCAGGCGTTGTTCGGCACTTCCGGGTGAATTTCCTGTTGAGCCTTTTTGCCAACGAATGGCCCTCACCGTCCTGTGTGACGGCCCTGTGCCGAGGCCATTCGTCCCCTTTGAAGCCAATACGGGGGAAAAGGCCGCCCGGCAATTGGGACGAAGGGCACCGAAAGGACGAGGATTGTCGGATGGCGACTGGCCAGAAAAAACCCCGCATCATCGCCGGTGAGGCCGGCGGTCGGCGGCTGGCCGTGCCGCCCGGCGAACGCGTCCGCCCGACGAGCGACCGGGTGAAGGAGTCGGTCTTCTCCGCCCTCGGGCCCGAGCGTCTCGTCGGTGCCCGGGTCCTCGACCTCTACGCCGGAAGCGGCGCCCTCGGTCTCGAAGCGCTGTCCCGGGGGGCCGCCGGGGCCGTGCTCGTGGAGCGCGACGCGACGGCCGCCCGAGCCATCCGGACCAACATCGACACGCTGGGCTTCGGGGACCGGGCCGTCCTGCGGGTCGCCGCCGTGGGATCCGTCCTCGGGGGGTCGCCGCCGTCGGAGCCGTTCGACCTGGCGCTCCTGGACCCGCCCTACGACACCCCCGACACGGAACTGGAGGACGTCCTCCGGCTCCTCCTCGGAGGCGGCTGGGTCGACGGGGACGCCACCGTGGTGGTCGAGCGGGCGGCCGGTTCGGCGCCGGTGCGCTGGCCCGCAGCCTGGGGGTCAACCTGGGAACGTTGTTACGGAGATACACTCGTGTTGTTTGCGCAACGGAAGTAAAGGAGCGATCTGCGTGGCCACCGCGCTCGTACCCGGGTCCTTCGATCCGGTGACCTATGGCCACCTCGACGTGATCGAGCGCGCCGCCCCGTTCTTCGACCGGGTCATCGTGGCGGTCATCCGCAACCCCCAGAAATCAGTGTCCCTGTTCAGTCTGGAGGAGAGGGAGGCGATGCTGTCCGAGGTAACCGGTCATCTCGGGAACATCCAGATCGAGTACTTCGCCGGCCTCCTCGTCGACTTCGCCCGCATCCACGGAGCCGACACCATCGTGAAGGGCCTCCGGGCCGTGACCGACTTCGATTACGAGCTCCAGATGGCGCAGATGAACCAGAGCCTGTCCGGCATCGACACCTTCTTCCTCGCCACCAGCCCCCAGTACTCGTTCCTGTCCTCCAGCCTGGTTCGGGAGGTGGCCCGCTACGGCGGGGACGTCTCGGCCCTCGTCCCGCCGATGGTGGCGGCGCGGCTGGACCAGCGCTTCAAGGAGGGACCTCCAGCATGACCCCCACTGCGATCCACGAGGAGCTGTCGGCCCCGGCGTACCGAGGCGACCTCTGCGACCTGCTCGAGCACCTCCGCGAGCTGGTCGAGACGGCGCGGTCGATGCCGTTGTCGAACTCGGCCATCGTGAACCGCGACGAGGTGCTGGAGCTGCTCGACGAGACCCTGGAGCGCCTCCCGGAGGAGCTGCGCCAGGCCCGCTGGCTGCTGAAGGAGCGGGAGGAGTTCCTGGAGCGCGCCGGGCGGGAGGCGGGCGAGATCGTGGCCGCGGCAAGGGTGCAGGCCGAGGGGATGGTCCAGCGGACGGAGGTCGTGCGGGAGGCCCAGCGGGTGGCCCGGGTCACGATCGAGCAGGCCGAGGCCCACGGCCGCCAGCTCCGCAACCAGGCGGAGGACTACGTCGACGCCAAGCTGGCCAGCTTCGAGGCGACCCTGGAACGCACGATCGGAGTGGTCCAGAAGGGCCGTCGCCGCCTCCAGGCCTTCACGCCCGAGGCGCCGGTGGAGGTGCTTCCCACGGAACCCGGCCTCTTCGACCAGGATCTGATGTAAGTTCCGGCCCCGGCGTCGCGAGCCGGGCCGCTAACATGACGGGCCGCCGCAGTCGCGCTGGTTCCGTCGCGCTCGGCGCCCTCTGATGACCGGACTCCGAATGAACGTCGCTGATCTCCTCCGTCGACCGGGAAGCACCCGCGAGGTGCATCTCGAGGTGCCCGTCCCCGGGCTCGAGAATCCCGCCACGACGGTTGACGCCAACCAACCACTGACCATCGACCTGCGCCTCGAGAGCCTGTCGGCCGCCATCGTGGCCTCGGGCCACGTGCGGGGGCGCTGGCGCGCCGTCTGCAGCCGCTGCCTGGCGCCGCTCGAGGCCGACTTCGACCTCCGGTTGCGGGAGGTCTTCGAAGAGGACCCGATCGAGGACGAGACGTACCCTCTCCGCCAGGACGAGATCGACCTCGAGCAGCCCCTTCGGGACCTGGTCGTGCCCGAACTGCCGCTCGTGCCGCTCTGCGACGATGATTGCCAGGGTCTGTGTCCGTCCTGCGGAGCAAATCTGAACGACGATCCCTGCGACTGTGGGAGCGAATCCCGCGACCCGCGCTGGGAAGCCCTGCGGGCCTTCGCCGTCGGCGAAGATGCCGACCCACGCCCTGAGCCGAACTGATAGGAGTTGAGGAGCGTCGATGGCCGTCCCCAAGCGGAAGACACCCAAGGCCAAGAGCCGGAGCCGGCGGGCGTCGAGTTGGCGGGCCTCTGTCCCGGCCCGTTCGCTGTGCCCCCACTGTCACCAGACGAAGTTGCCCCACATCATCTGCCCCAACTGCGGGTGGTACGGCGGGCGCCAGGCCGTCGAGGTCGAGTGACCCGGCCCGACCCGGGGGGAACGTGGCACTGAAGGTGGCCGAAGTCGGCGGATCGGCGGCGCGGGCGGTGGATCCGGCCGTGGCCGCCCCTGCCCGCCGGGCGCCGATGGTGGCCGTCGACGCCATGGGCGGTGACCGGGCCCCGGCCGAGGTGGTGGCCGGCGCGCTGCTGTCGGCGGAGGCGGGCATCTCGGTGCTGCTGGTCGGCCAGGAGCCGGTCGTCGCCCCGCTGCTGGACGGGCTCGACTCCCGGGCCCTGGCCGCCAGCGTCGACTTTCTCCACGCCGGCGAGGTCGTGGCGATGGACGACGACCCGGCCAAGAGCGTGCGGCGGAAGAAGGACTCGTCGCTGGTCCGCTGCGCCGAGGCGGTGCGCGACGGGCGGGCCGACGCCATGGTCAGCGCCGGCAACACCGGGGCCACCATGGCGAGCGCCCTGCTGCGGATGGGCCGGATCCGGGGCATTGCCCGTCCCGCCATCGTGACCCCGATACCGGGGCCGCTCCCGACCCCGACTCTGCTCCTCGACGTGGGGGCCACGGTCGACTGCGCCCCGGAGTGGCTGGTGCAGTTCGCCCGGATGGGCGCCGAGTACGCGCGGCTCCACCACGGGATCGAGCGGGCCCGCATCGGGCTCCTCTCGATCGGCGAGGAGATGGGCAAGGGCGACGAGATGCGCAAGCGGACCTACGACCTCCTGTCGAAGGAGCCGGGGTTCATCGGCAATGTCGAGGGCTCCGACCTGACGCTGGGCCGGGCCGACGTCGTCGTCACCGACGGGTTCACCGGCAACGTGGCCCTGAAGACGCTCGAGGGCGGGATGCGGACGGTGCTGCGGCTCGCCGCCGAGGCCCTCGGGCTGCCCGTCGGCGACTCCCGGGTCGGCGAGGTGCTGGAACCGGTTCTCGGTCCGGCGGTCGCCCAGTACGATCCCGATGCCTTCGGAGGCGCCGTCCTGCTCGGCATCGACGGCGTGTGTGTCATCTCGCACGGTGCCAGCAACGCCCGCAATATCGACACCGCCATCCGGCTGGCCGCCGAATGCGCCGAAGCGGGCATCGTGCATCGCATGAAGGAGGCGATCTCCCACCATGGTGTCTGAGACCCCCGCCCGTCCGGTGGAGGCCGACGAGGTCTTCAAGATCATCCGGGAGCGGCTGGCCGACATCCTCGAGATCGAGGAGAGCCGCATCACGCTCGAGGCCAGCTTCACCGAGGACCTCTCGGCCGACTCGCTGGCCCTCATCGAGCTGGTGGAGGCCATCGAG
>JAUZEX010000519.1 GCA_030838815.1 Actinomycetota bacterium | reverse complement strand
ACGCCGGGTGGCGGGATGGCCCCTCCGACACGGATTCCGTATCTTGATGGACGTGCCTCCTGCGGATGTTCGCCGGGGACGCCGCACCGCATCCGACCAGCGTGCCGCACGGCTCACCCCCGCGAGCCCAAAAGGCCCAGTCGGAGGCGGGGTGGCGCGTCCGGGGCCGTCATGCGAGCAACCCGCGGGCTCGGTAGCCCGCCAGCAGCTGACGTTCGTCCGCCAGGACACCGCCCTCCGGTCAAATGGCGCGCAGCGGGACCGTCTCCCCCGACGCGGCGACGAGGCGGCGGAGGTCCTTGCGGTCGCCGGTCACGATCTCCGCCCCCAGTCCGGCGGCGACGGCCACAACCGCCCCGTCGCAGACGTCGTCGGTTCCGGCCCGGCCGAGAAGCGCGCCGGCGGCGTGGGCTCCGGGTTCGTCGAAGACGGCGACGTCGCACCCTCTGAGGAACCGGCGGAGCTGCACCTGCCGGGGGGAGCGGCTGACCTGAGCCACGACGACCGAGGGGACAACCGGAATCGTGCCGCCTTCGAGCCGGACCCGGTGTTCGGCCCACACCCGCCGCTCGTTGCGGTCGGCGACACCCGGCGGACGGGTCCGGTAGGGCAAGCCCGGTCAGGTCGACGCCCCGGGATCCCAGCGGACGACACAGCGATAACGCTCGGGGCGGACATGCACCCGATGCCAGCCGGCCGGCCCGTCCCGGTCTTCGACGAGCTGTTCGACGCAGAAGACGGCGGCGCCGGCGGGCAGATTCAGGGCGGCGCAGATCTCGGCGCTGCCCACCGCCGGCAGGACCGACTCCTCGGCGACCAGGAAGCTGTCCGAGCCGGGCTGCAGGCCCAGCAGCGGCGCCACCACCGCGGGATCCACAGCTCGGGCTGGGGCCAGCCAGAGCTCGGATACGAGCAGTGGCTCCCCGTCGGCCAGCAGAACCTGGACGACGACGTCGAGGGAGCCGGTCGGGCTCGCCGCCAGGGCGGCGGCGATGGGGCGGGAACGGCGCCGTCCCCGGGCGGTCTCGACCAGGGCCAGGTGGGTCCCGAGCGCCCGGAGAGTGGACCCGAGATTCTCCAGCGCGCCCGGCGGTCGCCGGACCCGGCCACCGAGCCGAGGGCGGCGATCGACGACATCGAGGCGCCGCACCGCCTCCCGGGCCGTGTGGCGACTCACGCCGTAGTGCGCGCACAGCTCCCGGTCGGTCGGGAACCGATCGGCGAACTCCCCGTTGCCGAGCCGAACCCGCAGATCGGCCAGGACGGTCGCCCACAGCCGCGACGGAGCCTCGCCATTGCGGAAATCGCGTTCTTCTTCGTTCATTCGGAAGCGACGCTCCCGGCGCTGGACAACACCTTCGGGAAGAGTACACTGCCGACCTGATTCGTCCGTACAAATGAGGTGAGCGTGCCCGAGAGGCGTTCCGGCGTCGACCTTTCGGCCTTCGAGGCCACCCGGGCGGCCGTCGCCGCCGATCCCAACATCGGGGTTGCCACCTTCACCACCGTGACGACGTGGGAGGACGGGGCCCGGGCCCGAACGACGGCCCGCTCTTTCGTCCTGCACACCGACGAGCCCGAACCCCTCGGCGGCACCGACGCCGCCGTCGACCCCATGGAACTGGTCCTCGCCGCCGTGGGCACGTGCATCACCATCGGCTGGGTCACGCAGGCCGTACAACGGGGCATCGAGTACCGCAGCCTCGAAGTTCAGGTCACCGGCTCCTACGACCTCCAGGGGTACCTGGCGCTCGGCGCCGATGTGCGACCCGGTTTCCAGACCATCGACTACACGGTCCACGTCGACAGCGACGCCCCCCTGCAGACGCTGGAGGAGGTCCGCGCCGGCGTCGAAGCCACCTCACCGATGTTCGACAACGTGCGCAACGCCACGCCGGTGAGCGGTTCCATCGAACAACGCCAAGGAGAACCATGACCCGCAGTTGCTTCAGCCTCGACATGGACACCTTCGAACAGACCAAAGAAGCCATCCGCAACGACCCCAACCTCGGCAAGGGCACCTTCTCCGCGGTGACGGAATGGGTGGACGGGTCCCTCGCCCGCACCACCGCCCGGTCCTTCACCATCGAGACCGACGAACCCGCTCCCCTCGGCGGCACCGACAAAGCGATCGACCCCATGGAGCTCCTCCTCGCCGCCGTCGGGGGCTGCCTGCAGATCGGCTGGGTGACCCATGCCAACCGGCGGGGTGTCGATTTCAAGTCGCTGCGCATCGAAACGAAGGGCGAGTACGACCTGTCCGGCTACATGGCCCTCGACCCGAACCTCTCGCCCGGCTTCCTCAACATCTCCTACACCGTCGACGTCGACACCGACGCCGACCCCGCCGTCCTCGACGAGATCCGCCTCGCCGCCGAAAACGGCTCCCCCGTCACCCAGAACGTGCTCAAAGGAACGCCGATCCGCTCCGAGATCAACCGGCTCTAACCACCTGCTCGACGACGGGCGAATCCGTCATAAACCAGTCGCCGGTGGCGCCGCCGCGAGCTGGACCGTGACGCAGAGCCCCCCAGCGGGACGAGGGGTGAGGGTGAGGGTTCCGTCGTGGGCGCGGGTGATGCTGTCCACGATCGCCAGGCCGAGGCCGACACCGGCGTGGTCGGTGCGAATGCGTTCGCTGCCGCGCTGAAACGGTTCGACGAGCGTGGAGACCAACTCCGGCGTCAGTTGCTCGCCGGTGTTCTCGACGGAGATCTCCACACCCTCCGGGTGAACACGAGTCGTGACCCAGACGGTGCCCCGGTCCGGCAGGTTGTGGACGATCGCGTTGTGCACGAGGTTCGTCGTCAACTGCAGCAGGAGCGCGCCCGAGCCGATCGTGGGGGTCATGTCACCGCAGGTCTCCACGGTGACGCCACGTCTTTCTGCGAGAGGGAGGAGGGTCTCCGTGGCTTCCTCCGCGATGAGGGACAGGTCGACATGTTCTGGGGTGAAGGACCGTTGATCGGCACGACTGAGAAGGAGCAATGCTTCGGTCAGGTCGATCGCACGCCTGTTGACGCCGTGGAGGCGGGCGACGAGCTCGCCCGTGTCGCGGTTCGGATCGTTGCGGGCGACGTCGATCAGTGTCTGCGTGATCGCCAGCGGGGTGCGCAGTTCGTGGGAGGCGTTGGCTGCGAATCGCTGCTGTTCTGCGACGTGGGCTTCGAGCCGCCCGAGCATCGTGTCGAAGGCGTCGGCGAGCTCCCGGAACTCGTCTCTGCGGCCAGGGAGCCGGATTCGGTGGGAGAGCGAGCCGCTCGCGGCCATGCGGGTCGCGTCGGTGATTCGCGTCAGCGGGGCGAGCATGCGGCCGGCGAGAAACCACCCTCCCACGAGACCGAACACCAGTAGGAACGCCAACACGACGGCCACCGTCGGAGCGAACTTGCGCAGGAGGTCGGCGTGGCTGCGCACCACGAAGATCACACCTGGGTGCACGCCACGCGAAAGGGAAAAGTAGCCGACGGCGAGCAGCACGGCGCCGGCGACCATGAGGAAGCCGGCATAGCTGAGGGTGAGTTTGAGGCGAACGCTCAACCCCGGGGCTCTATCCACGCTCTGCTCGCTCGTGCCCGGTGTCTGGTTGCGTGTCGATGCGGTACCCGGTGCCGGGCACGGTGACGATGATCCACGGTTCGCCGAGCCGTTTGCGGAGCGCTGAGACCGTGATGCGCACGGCGTTGGTGAACGGGTCGGCGTGCTGATCCCACGCCCGTTCCAGTAGCTCTTCGGCGCTGA
>JAUZEX010000508.1 GCA_030838815.1 Actinomycetota bacterium | reverse complement strand
GGACGGCGACCTTCTCCCACTCGAGGATGTCGGCCAGCTCCATCAGGGCGGGGTCGAGGGAGATGGAGCCGACGTAGTTGAGGTCGGCCCCGGTCACCCTCGCCCGGTGGATCTTCGTCTTCTTCATCGTGCTGCGCACAGACCACCCTCCCCGGTGGGGGCGACGTTGACACCGAGGTCGACGACCGCCCCCCGGCCGTCGACGCGGACGGTCATGTTGTCGATCAGGCGCACGTCGCCCACCCGGGCGGCCACCGCCACCAGCACCTCACCGTCGAGCACCTCGAGCGGCGACAGCGTGTCGGCCGCCACCACCTCGGCGTACTCCAGCCGCACCAGCGGCTCGGTGGTCAGCACGTTGGCCACCACCCGGCGGAGCTTCCCGGCGTCCCGCTCCCCGGCCATCACGACGTCGGCGCCCGTCTGCAGCCCCCGGTGGATCACCGTGGCCGCTTCCCGTTCGGCGGGCGACAGGTTGCGGTTGCGGCTTGACATGGCCATCCCGTCGGCCTCCCGCACCAGCGGGCAGCCCACGATCTCCACCGGGAGGCAGAGGTCGGCCACCAGGCGCCGGACGACCGCCAGCTGCTGGGCGTCCTTCTTGCCGAAGTAGGCGGTGGACGGGCCCACGATGCCGAACAGCTTCGCCACCACCGTGGCGACCCCGTCGAAATGGCCGGGCCGGGCGCTGCCGCACAGCCCGCCGGTCAACCCCGCCACGGAGACGGTGGTGAGGGGCGGGGCCCCATCCGGGGAGAAATCTGTGCCGGGGTACATCTCTTCCACCGGGGGGGCGAAGACGATGTCGACGCCCTCGGCGGCGGCGCCGGCCACGTCGCCGGCCAGGTCCTTGGGGTAGCGGTCGAGGTCCTCGGCCGGTCCGAACTGGAGCGGGTTGACGAACAGCGAGACGACGACGACGTCGTGTCTCGCCCGCGCGGCCCGCATCAGCGAGCGGTGCCCGTCGTGGAAGGCGCCCATTGTCGGGACGAACCCGACCGTGCGGCCCTGCGCCCGGGCGGCATCGAGTTGCGCCCGCAGGTCCCCGACCCTTTCGAGAACGACAGCGCGCTCCACCACGATCGGGCCCTTGGAAGCCGAGAGATCCAACGCGGCTACGACCTTTCGTTCCAGCCCCTCTCGGGGTGCCGGACTACTCAGGCGGCGGTAATGGTTGCGGCAGTTGTAATTGTAGGGCGCAGCGGCGCACACCCTGCCAACCGGCGGTGGGGGCTACCACCAATTCCGGGGCCACGTCGGCCAGAGGGGCCAGCACGAAGGCCCGCTGGTGGATCCGGGGGTGGGGGACGACGAGGTCGGGCTCGTCGACCCGCTCGTCGCCCATGAGGAGGATGTCGACGTCGAGGGGCCGCGGGCCCCAGCGGCGGGTGGCGGCCTCTTCGGGGGACACCCCTGGCCCCGGGGGTGGCTCCCGGCCGGCTTCCGCCTCCAGGGCCTTGCCCACCGCGAGGAGGTCCCGGGGCGACAGGGCCGTCTCCACCGCCACCACGGCGTTGAGGTAGTCGGGCTGGGGCGGCCCCCCGACGGGCTCGGTCTCGTAGACGGGCGAGATCGCCACCACCCGTCCCGCCCGGGCGGCCAGCCCGTCGACGGCCGACTGGAGGTTGGCGGCCCGGTCGCCGACGTTGGAGCCCAGCCCCAGATGGACCCGCCGGGTGGTCACCGTTCGATCCGGACCGCGACGTGGTCGACGTAGACGGGTAACGGGGGCCGCAGCTTCTTCACCGTGACGACCACCGCCCCCACCCGCGGATCAGTGCGGCAGGCGGCGGCGATCCTGGTGGCCAGCGTCTCGAGGAGCGAGAGCCCCCCGGCCTCGACGATCGACACGACCCGGGCGGCGAGCCCGTCGTAGTCGATCGTGTCGGACAGGACGTCGCTGCGGCCGGCCGGGGCAAGATCGACCGACAGCTCCACGTCGACCTCGAACGGCTGCGGCCGGCTCTGTTCCTCGGGCAGGACGCCGTGGCAGCCGAGGGCCCGGATGCCTGACAGGATGATCGTGTCCATCGGGCCGCGCAGCCTACTTTTACGGAGACCATTCCCGGCGGTGCAGGGCGCCGATGCGGTCCTTGGGCGGGATGCGGCGGAGATACCGGTCGGTGCTGGCCAGGCTCCCGTGGCCGAGCTGGGCCTGGATGACCTCGGCCGGCAGCCCCTCGGCGGCCAGCTCCGCGGCGTGGGTGTGGCGCAGTCCCTGGGCGTGGACCCGTTTCCCGATCCCCGCCTTCTCGGCCAGGCGGGGCAGTAGCTGGCGGACGTAGGCCGGATGGAGCGGCCCGCCGGAGAGGGTGCAGAACAGCGGGGCATCGCTGGCGAGACCGAGCCCGGCCCGCACGTCGAGCCACTCACCGATGACGGCCAGGCCGGCGGAGTCGATGCCGGCGATCCGCTGGTGCCCGCGTCCCCTGGCGGCTCCCGTCACCATTGGCGGCGGGACGCCCCCCATCCCCCGGGGCGGCCCGACACGGATGACACCCCCGCCGAGGTCCACGTCGGCGGGGGTGAGGGTCAGAGCCTCGTCGAGCCGCAGGCCGGCCCGGTAGAGGGCGACGAGCAGGGCGCGGTTGCGGACACCGGTAGGGGCCGTCGTCGAGCAGGCGGCCAGCAGGGCCCGGACGTCGTCGGTGGTGAGGAGTTCGGGAGGGAGCTTGCGACCCTTGTTCGGCGGCACCGCCAATGCGTCAGTAGCCACTTACATAAGGTACGACCGGCGCTTCCGTCGTGGGGTGACCCTCCGGGTGGGGTCACCCCGGAGACGCCGGCCGTAGCTCGCTCAGGGTTCTGTGGCGCAGAAGGCGATGGCAACAACGGCCCACTTCAGGTTCGTTCCCGGACCGACCTCGGCCGCCACGCCCCGGGCCTCGCTCCGGCTGACGGGCATGATCGACTGGAGGGTGACGCGACCGGCGAGGTCACCACTGTCGC
>JAUZEX010000498.1 GCA_030838815.1 Actinomycetota bacterium | reverse complement strand
CTGCCCGACGATCTGGCCGCCCTCAAGGCGTTGGGGGCGGTGCCGGTGTCGGCGGCCACCGGCGAAGGCACCGACGCCTTCCTGGACGCTCTGACCGCCCGGCTGCGGGCCCTGAACACCGTGGTCGAGCTGTCGGTCCCCTACGAGCGGGGCGACGTCCTGGCCGCCCTCCACCGGGAGGGCGAGGTGCTGGTCGAGGTCCACGACGACCGGGCCACCCGGGTGCGGGCCCGCCTCCCGCGAGGCGGTATCGACCGCTTCCGCGAGTTCCTCGCCTCGTGACGGGTCCTGAGGTCGGGATTTCGCCTTACTAACCTGGCGGCGATGCCGAACGCCGTTCCCGCCGGGGGTTACACCCCGCCCGTCTATCCCTACGCCCGGCTCGACGCCCTCAAGCAGCGGGCGGCCGAGGCGCCGGGCGGCATCGTCGACCTGTCCGTCGGCACCCCGAACGACCCGGTGCCCGAGATCGTCGTCACGGCCCTGGCGAAGGCGGGGCCGAAATCAGCCGGCTACCCCCGGGCGATCGGCGGCCCGGCGCTGCGGGAGGCCGCCACCGGCTGGATGGAGCGGACGTTCGGCGTCGCGCTGGACCCGGCTCTGGTGCTGAACTGCATCGGAACGAAGGAACTCGTCGCTTCGTTGCCCAGTGTCCTGCACCGACGGGACCCGTCCCGGGACACCGTCCTCTACCCGGCGGTCTCGTACCCGACCTACGCCATGGGCGCGGAGCTCGCCGGCTGCCGGGCCGTACCTGTCCCGCTCGACCGGGACTGGCACCTCGACCTGTCGGCCATCTCGGAGGAGGACGCCGCCCGGGCGCTGCTCCTGTGGCTGAACGAGCCGGGCAACCCGACCGGCTCCCAGAGCGCCGCAGGTCCAATGGCCGATGCGGTCGGCTGGGCGCAGACGCACGAGGTCATCGTGGCCAGCGACGAGTGCTACGTGGAGTTCAACTGGGACCACGCCGGCGAACCGGCTCCGGGCGCCACTGCCCTCTCCACCGCCGTCGACGGCGTGCTGGCCGTCCATTCGCTGTCCAAGCGGTCGAACATGGCCGGCTACCGGTGCGGGTTCCTGGCCGGCGACGGGGACCTCGTGGCCTACATCGCCTCGGTGCGGATCCACGCCGGGATGATGGTGCCGACGCCCATTCAGGCCGCGGCGGCGGCCGCCTGGGCCGACGACGAGCACGTCGAGGTGCAGCGCGCCCGCTATGCCGAGCGTCGCCGCTACGCCAAGTCCCGCCTGGGCGAGATCGGCCTCCGCGACGTTGGCGGGCCGTCGTCGTTCTACCTCTGGGCCCGCTCCGCCGAGCCTGCCGAGGACGGGTGGGCCGTCGCCGCCCGCCTGGCCGGGAGCGGGATGCTCGTTGCCGCCGGCGACCTCTACGGCGACGGCGGCGCCGACCACGTGCGCATCGCCCTCGTCGAACCGCTCGAGCGCCTCGAATTGGCCTTCGACCGGCTCGCCGTCGCCACCCCCCACACCCTTGCCACCGGAGGCTCGCAGCCGTGACCGATGACCCCGGGGGGCATACCCCCGACCCCCTGGCCGACCTCGCCGGCGAGATCACCGCGGCCTGGAACGCCCGCGACGAACCGGGCGGCCTCCCACCCGAGACGGCCAAGCGGGTGGTGGAGGCGATCGACCTCCTCGACCGTGGCGAGGCCCGGGTGGCCGAGGTCGTCGACGGGCAGGTCGTGGTCCACGAGTGGCTGAAGCAGGCCATCCTCCTGTGCTTCCGTCTCCGGGGCCTCGAGACCATCGAGCTCGGCCCCTTCGAGTACCACGACCGGATCCCCCTCAAGCACGGCTACGCCGCGGCCAAGGTGCGGGCGGTGCCGGGGGCGTCCGCCCGGTGGGGCTCCTACCTCGCTCCCGGCGTCACCCTGATGCCGTCCTACGTGAACATCGGTGCCTACGTGGGCGAGGGCAGCATGGTCGACACCTGGGCCACCGTCGGCTCCTGCGCCCAGGTCGGGAGGGGTGTGCACCTGTCGGGCGGCGTCGGCGTCGGTGGGGTGCTCGAGCCGCCGCAGGCCGCCCCGGTCGTCATCGAGGACGACGCCTTCGTCGGCTCCCGGTCGATCGTGGTCGAGGGGGCCCGGGTCTGCCGGGGCGCCAAGCTCGGGGCGGGGGTGGTGCTGACCGCCTCCACGCCGGTCATCGACAGCGCCACCGGAGACGAACTGTCCCGCGGCGTCGTCCCGGAGCGGGCGGTGGCCGTCCCCGCCACCCGGGTCAAGTCGTTCCCCGGCGGCGACTTCGGCCTGTCCTGCGTGCTGGTGCTGCGGATCCTCGACGAAGGCGAGCAGCACGACAAGCTCGCCCTCAACGCCATCCTGCGCGACCACGGCCTGGCCACATGACGTCGGCGTCGCCCGCCTCGCCCTCGCCCGCCTCGCCCTCGCCCGCCGCGGTCGCCGACCTCGTGGCGGCGGCCGCCGCCGCGCCGGCCGGCGACCTCCTGGCCCTGACCGCGGCACTGGTGGCGGTGCCGTCGGAGAGCCTCGACGAGGACGCCGTGGCCGGTGCCGTCGAGGCCCGGCTCCGCCCGGTGCCCGGGCTCGACGTCGAGCGGGTCGGCCGCAACGTCGTGGCCCGGACCAACCTCGGCCGGGACCGGCGCATCGTGCTCGCCGGTCACCTCGACACCGTCCCCGCCAACGGGAACGCCGTCCCCCGGATGGAACGCGACGTGCTCCACGGCCTCGGGGCGGCCGACATGAAGAGCGGCATCGCCGTCCTGCTGCGACTGGCCGAGGAGGTGGCGGCGGGGAGCCGCTTCGACTGCACCTTCGTCTTCTACGAGGCGGAGGAGATCGCCGACGAGCACAACGGCCTGCGCAAGCTGTTCGCCGATCGACCGGACCTCGTGGCGGGCGACCTCGCCGTGCTCCTCGAGCCGACCGACCTGTGGCTGGAGGCCGGCTGCCAGGGGTCGATCCGGTTGGAGGCGACCTTCGTGGGGCAGCGGGCCCACACCGCCCGGCCATGGCAGGGTGTCAACGCCGTCCACCGGGCCGCCCCCGTCCTGGCCCGGCTGGCCGCCTATCAACCCGAGGAGCTCGAGGTCGACGGGCTGCGCTTCCGTCAGGCCCAGC
>JAUZEX010000481.1 GCA_030838815.1 Actinomycetota bacterium | reverse complement strand
GGTGGTGGCGGCGGCCGAGGTCGTCATCGGCCTGGCCCTCATCGTGTCGATCTTCCGCCGCCGCCAGGGCGCCACCGCCGACGACATCAGCCTGCTGCGGGGCTAGGAGAGCATGAACGCCGTTCGTCTCGCATGGCTGATTCCCGCCTTCCCGCTGGCCGGGGTCGTCCTCCTCTTCCTCGGCCGCCGCCACCTCAAGGAGCCGGTGTCGGGCTGGATCGCCACGCTGATGATGGCCGGGGCGTTCGTCTCCGCCGTCGTGGTTTTCTCCGGCCTCCACTCCCTCGACGAAGAGAAGCGCCAGGTCGCCCTCAAGGGCGTCGAGTGGATCAAGGCCGGCGGCTTCGCCGTCCGCTTCAACCTGCTCGTCGACCCGCTGTCGATCACCATGGTCCTGTTCGTGACCGGTGTCGGGGCCCTCATCCACCTGTACTCGATCGGCTACATGCATGGACAGGAACGCTTCACGCGCTTCTTCACCTACCTCAACCTGTTCGCCCTGTCGATGCTGGTGCTGGTCCTGGCCGGGAACTACCTGCTGCTGTTCCTCGGCTGGGAGGGCGTGGGGCTCTGTTCCTACCTCCTCATATCGTTCTGGTTCGAGCGCCCCAGTGCGGCCCGGGCGGGCAAGAAGGCCTTCGTCACCAACCGGGTCGGCGACTTCGGCTTCATGCTGGCCATGTTCCTGATCTTCTCCCACCTCGGAACCCTCGACCTCCTCCCCGCTCTGTCGAGCGCCCCGCACCTGTCCGAGAGCACGGCCACCGCCGTGGCCCTCCTCCTCTACCTGGCCGCGGCGGGCAAGAGCGCCCAGGGCCCGCTGTTCATCTGGCTGCCTGACGCCATGGAGGGCCCGACTCCGGTGTCGGCCCTCATCCACGCCGCCACCATGGTCACGGCCGGCGTCTACCTGCTCGTGCGCTCGCACCCATTCCTGGAGCACGGCCCGGCCTCGGGTGACGTCGTGGCCTGGGTCGGGGCCATCACCGCCTTCGTGGCCGCCACCATCGCCGTCGTCAACTTCGACATCAAGCGGGTCCTGGCGTACTCCACCATCAGCCAGCTCGGCTACATGTTCCTGGCCGTCGGCGTGGGGGCCTACACCGCCGCCATCTTCCACATGGTCACGCACGCATTCTTCAAGGCGCTCATGTTCCTCGGGGCCGGCTCGGTGATGCACGGGATGGAGGACGAGCAGGACATGCGGTTCATGGGCGGACTCCGGAAGTTCATGCCCATCACCGCCATTACCTTCATCTTCGGGTGGCTGGCCATCGCCGGGATCGTGCCCTTCGCCGGCTTCTGGTCCAAGGACGAGATCCTGGCCGCGGCCTGGGTCGGCGGCGCCGGCGTGAGTGGCCACTACATCCTGTGGTTCGTCGGGGCCGTGACCGCCCTGCTCACCGCCTTCTACATGACGCGCCAGGTATGGCTCGTCTTCTACAGCGACGAGCGGTGGCGGGGGAGGCTGCACCACGAACCCCACGAGTCGCCGAAGGTGATGACCTTCCCGCTCGTCGTCCTGGCCGGGCTCAGCCTCGTCGGCGGAGCGCTGAACATCCCGAAGTCGGGATTCAAGAACCTGACCGAATGGCTCCACACCGCCGTGCCGGTGGAGCCGCTCGAGGCCCATTCCTTCGGGCAGGGCTTCATGCTCTCCACCATCGCCGTCATCCTGGGCGGAATCGGTATCTTCATCGGCGTCCGCATCTACCGGAACGGTCTGGTCAACGGCGAGGATCCCGTCCGGGTCCGGCTCGGTGCCCTCGGCCGGTTCTTCGAGCGGGGCTGGTACATCGACCCGGCGGTGTCATGGTTCGTCGACAAGCCCGGCCGGGCGGTGGCCGAGACGCTGGCCCAGCCGATCGACCAGGGGCTCATCGACGGTGCCGTGAACGGGGTGGCCGGACTGGTGGCCGGCGTCGGGGCCCGGGTACGCAAGATCCAGACCGGGTTCGTGCGCAACTACGCCCTCACGCTGTTCTCCGGGGCGACGGTCGTCCTGTTCGTCTTCCTTGTCCGGGGGGCCATCTGATGGCCTTTCCCTACGCCACCGCCCTCCTCGCCGTGCCCGCTGCGGGTGCGGTGGCCACGGCCGCCATCCCGGCCTCAAAGGAGAAGGCGGTCCGGAGTTTCTCCATCGGGGTCTCGCTGGTGGCGTTGGTCCTGTCCGCCGTCATGCTCGTCGACTTCGACAAGGGGGTGGCCGGCTACCAGTTCGTCGAGTCGAAGGTCTGGATCAAACCGCTCGGCATCCACTACCTGATGGGCGTCGACGGCATCAGCCTGTTCATGATCGTGCTGACCGGGCTGCTGTTCCCCATCGCCATGCTGGCCTCGACGCACATCAGCAAGCGGGTCAACGCCTACTTCGCCCTCATGCTGGCCCTCGAGGCCGCCCTGATGGGGATCTTCCTCTCCGTCGACCTCTTCCTGTTCTTCGTCTTTTGGGAGGCGATGCTCGTCCCGATGTACTTCCTCATCGGCGTATGGGGCTACGACCGGCGGGTCTACGCCGCCCTCAAGTTCTTCATCTACACCGCCGCCGGTTCGGCGCTGCTGCTGCTCGGGATCCTGTCGCTGGCCGTTCTCCACGCCAAGGCCCCCGGCGCCGACCTCACCTTCGACCTGCGGACGCTCATGGCCTGGAAGGGCCTCGACCCCAACACCGCCCGGTGGCTGTTCCTGGCCTTCGGGGCGTCGTTCGCCATCAAGGTGCCCCTCTTCCCGCTCCACACCTGGCTGCCTGACGCCCACGTCGAAGCGCCCACGGCCGGATCGGTGCTGCTGGCCGGGCTACTGCTGAAGCTGGGCGCCTACGGCTTCCTCCGCTTCTCCCTCACGCTGTTCCCCCAGGCGTCGGTGGACTTCGCCCCTCTGCTCCTGACCTTGGCCACCATCGGGATCCTCTACGGGGCGATCGTGGCGACGATGCAGCGCGACCTGAAGAAGGTCGTCGCCTACTCGTCGGTGGCCCACCTCGGCTTCGTGGTGCTCGGGACCTTCGCCCTCACCACCGTCGGGATCGAGGGCGGACTGTTCACGATGGTGAGCCACGGCCTGACCACCGGCGCCCTGTTCCTCCTCGTCGGAATCCTCTACGACCGGCGCCACACCCGTCAGATCGACGCTTTCGGCGGCGTGTGGAAGGCGGCCCCCAAGCTGGGCGGAATCTTCCTCGCGGTCACGTTCGCTTCGATTGGTCTCCCCGGCCTGTCGGGCTTCGTCGGCGAGTTCCTGTCCCTCATCGGCACGTTCGTGGTCCACCGGCCCTACGCCGTCTTTGCCGCCGCCGGCGTGATCCTGGCCGCCGTCTACATGCTGTGGGGCTTCCAGCGCGTCTTCACGGGTGAGCCCACCGGTGAGAACGCCACCTTCGCCGACATGAACCGCCTGGAGTTGGCCACCGTGCTTCCGCTGCTCGGCTTCAGCCTGTTCCTGGGCCTCTACCCGAAGCCGCTGCTGGAGCGCGTCGAGCCGTCGGTCAAGGCACTGATCGCCCATGTCGAGTCCCGGTCCGACTACCAGCAGCCGAAGGTGGTCGAGCTGGGCCCGAAGGCCGTGGCCCAACCGCCGGGGGGTGGCAAGTGATCGCCCTCGTCGCCCTCCTGGGCCAGACGGCGCCGGTCGACACCCGGATCCCCGTCCCCAAGGTTGACTGGCTGGCCGTCGGGCCCGAGGTCGCCCTCATCGCCACGGCCATGGTCCTGGTGCTCATGGCGGCGCTCAACCGTGGACGGCGCGACCTGTCGGGCGTCTACCTCGACGTCGGCCTGGCCGGCGTCGCCGCCTCAGGGCTGATCACCGTCAAGCTGTGGTCGATCGTGGTGAGCAAGGGCGCCGCGTACCAGACGCTGTCGGGCATGGTGGCCGTCGACGGGTTCGCCGTCTTCGCCCGGACCATCATCCTGTCCGCCACCGCCCTGGGGCTCCTGGTCGCCCAGGGCTATCTGCGCCGGGAACAGGTCGAAGGGCCGGAGTACCACGCCCTCCTGCTGCTGTCGGCGTCGGGGATGCTGCTCATGACGTCGGCCAACGACCTCATCGTCGTATTCCTGGCCCTCGAGATCCTCTCGATCGCCCTCTACGTGCTCGCCGCCTTCGACCGCAAGCGGCTGGAGTCGGGGGAGGCCGGCCTCAAGTACTTCGTTCTCGGCGCCTTCTCGTCGGCTGTGCTGCTCTACGGCGTGGCCATGGTCTACGGCGCCACCGGCACGACGTCGCTGACCGCCATCGCCGACTTCCTGGCCCAGAACACCCTGTTCTCGTCCGGCCTGCTGCTGGCCGGATTCGCCCTGATCCTCGTCGGTCTCGGCTTCAAGGTCGCCGCCGTCCCCTTCCACATGTGGACGCCCGACGTCTATCAGGGCTCACCG
>JAUZEX010000442.1 GCA_030838815.1 Actinomycetota bacterium | reverse complement strand
TACGTCAGACATGGCAGGCCCCCCGGTGCCTCGCGGACAGAAGGCCGGATGCTAACTCCCACCGGGGGCGGTGGTCTTTCAGCCGTTGGGGGCGGTTCTGGTGCCGTTGGGTGCGTTGCCACCGCCGAAGCCGCCCCCGGCGAAGCCGCCGGCGCCGTTGGCGGGGTTGATCGTGATGTTCTGCGCCGTCGTCTTGCCGTTGGCGGTCGTCCCCCGTACGGCGATCGACGTCCCGGCCGCCACGTCCGCCAGCGATCCGGACACCGTCTTGCTGACGGCGGTGCCGGAGGGCACGACGACCGTCGCCGTCGTCCCGTCCCGCTGGGTCACGGTGATCGTGTTGCCGTCCACCTTGGTGACGGTGCCGACGACGCCGCCGCCGGCACCGCCGAGGCGACCGGCGCCACCGTTGGCGCCGGTGGCGCCGTTGGCCCGGTTGTTGGCAATGGCCCCCGCCTGGGTCGTGGTCGACGACGGGTGCTTGAGGGCGGCCCCGCCGGCGGCGCCGACGAGGCCCACGACCGCCACGACGGCGACGGCGATCGGCAGGCGGATCCGGAGGCCCTTGGCCGGCCCGTTCGCCGGCCAGAGGTCGCCGGGCTCGCCGGCCTCGGCGGCGGAACTCTGCACGGGGGGAAGCGTGTCGTTGGGGTTCATATCAGTCGCTCCTAGAGGATTTGGGTGAGGCCTACTCGTGGCGCAGGGCCTCGATGGGACGGAGGGAAGCGGCCCGGTTGGCCGGGTAGATGCCGAAGAACAGGCCGACGGCGATGGCGACGCCGAAGGCGAGCGGGATGCTGTAGGCGGCGATGACCGGTTGGATGCCGACGATGCGGAATCGGCTGCCGATCAATCCGGCGGCCACCCCGGCGGCGCCGCCGATGAGGCTCAGGATCACGGCCTCGCTGATGAACTGGGCGAGGATGGCCCGCTTCGGGGCGCCGATGGCCTTGCGGATGCCGATCTCCCGGGTCCGCTCGGTGACGCTGACCAGCATGATGTTCATCACGCCGATCCCGCCGACGAGCAGGGAGATGGCGGCCACGGCGGCCAGCAGCACGGTGAAGGTGTGCGTGGTCGACTGGGAGGCGTCGAGCAGGCTCCCCTGGTTGAGGACACTGAAGGGCGACGTCGACCCGTCGGCCACGCCGTGGCGGGAGTCGAGAACGGTGAGGATCTCGGCCTGGGCGTCGTTCATGGCCTTCGACGACTTGGCCTGGGCCACGATCTGGCTGTAGCCGCTGGTCCGGCCGGACAGGGTGTCGACCACGGCGGTGGCCGGGGCGATCACGATGTCGTCAAGGTCCTGGTTCCCGTTGCTGCCCTTGATGGCCTGGACTCCGACGATGTTGTAGGCCACGTTGTTGATCTGGATCGTCTGGCCGATCACGTTGCTCCCGGCCGGGAACAGGTTGGCGGCGGTGGTCTCGCCGATGACCGCCACCCGGTTGTGGCTGGTGAGGTCGTCGGCGGTGATCCCCCGCCCGGCGCCGATGTGGCGGTCGGTGGTGGTCATGTAGGCGCCGTCGGTGCCGATGACCTGGCCCACGGTGGTGCTGGCCGCCTGGTAGGTGGCGGTGGCGTTGTTGACCTGCACCACAGGGGAGGCGGCCACCAGGTCGGGGGCCTGCAGCTTGTCGTTGAGGGCGGCGAGATCGGCGTCGGTGATGGTGATCCGCTGCGTCTGGGGGCCGACCTGGCCCCGGGCACCGCCGCCGCGGTTGAAGACGGTCAGCGTGTTGGTGCCCAGCGCCTGGATGCGGGACTGGACCGCCGCCGAGGAGCCCGTCCCCACCGCCACCAGCACGATGACGGCGCCGACGCCGATCAGGATGCCGAGCACGGTCAGGGCCGACCGGAGCTTGTTCGAGCCCACACCCCGCAGGGCGATGCGGATGGCTTCGCGGGTCACCGGGCCACCTCGTGGAGGATCGGAGCGCCGCCGGCGGGACGGCGCCGCTCGTCGGACTGGATGCGGCCGTCCCGTAGCCGGACGACGCGACCGGCGAAGGACGCCACCTCGTCTTCGTGGGTGATGATCACGACCGTGCGCCCTTCGGCGTTGATCCGGGCGAACAGGGCCATGATCTCGGCGGTGGAGGCGCTGTCGAGGTTCCCGGTGGGCTCGTCGGCCAGGAGGAGGGCGGGGTCGGACACCAGCGCCCGGGCCACCGCCGCCCGCTGCTGCTGGCCGCCGGACAGCTCCGAGGGGCCGTGGTCGGCCCGGTCGGCGAGGCCGACGGACTCCAGGGCGGCCATGGCCCGGGCCCGGCGCTCCTTCGGCTTCACCCCGGCGTAGGTCAGCGGAAGCTCCACGTTGGCGACGGCGCTGGTGCGGGGGATCAGGTTGAAGCTCTGGAAGACGAAGCCGATCTTGCGCAGGCGGACCTGGGCCAGGGCGGCCTCGTCCAGGGTGCGGACGTCGACGCCGTCGAGAGAGAACCGGCCCCGGCTCGGGACGTCGAGGCAGCCGACGATGTTCATCAGCGTGGACTTGCCCGAGCCGGACGGGCCCATGATGGCCACGAACTCGCCCCGTTCGACCACGAGGTCGACGGTGGTGAGGGCGGTCACCTCGAGCTTGCCGTTGCCGTAGGTCTTGGTGACCTGGTGGAGATCGATGACGGGGGTGGTGGCGCTGGTGGTCTGCATCTCGGTCAGCCCCTCCCGCCGGCGCCGCCACCGGCGATGCCGCCGCCGCCCCCGAACCCGCCGCCCCCGAACCCGCCGCCCGTCCCGCCGAGGGTGCCGGTGCGGGTCTGGGTGCCGGTGGTGCGGTTGGCGCCGGTCGACACGACGCCGACCGACATGACCACCTGGTCCCCGTCGTTCAGGCCCGAAGCGACCTCGGTGGTGCCGTCGCCCTTCAGACCCGTCACCACCGGGCGGACCTCGTCCTTGCCGGTGGCGCGGACGGTCACGGTGCTCTGCCCGCCGCTGGTCGAGATGGCGGCCGAGGGCACGGCGACGACGTTGTCCCGGCTGGCCGTGATGACCGAGACGCTGGCCGTCATGCCCGGCTTCACCGCCGCCGGCACCGAGTCGAACGACACGAGGGCGTTGTAGGTGACGACGTTGCTGACCACGGTCGAGGTCGTGTCGATCTCGCTCACCGAGCCGGTGAGGCGCTGCCCCGTCAGCGAGTCGATGGACAGGCTGACCGGTTGGCCGGCGGCGACCTTGCCGGCGTCGGCCTCGGGGAAGCCCACCTTCACCACCATGTGGTCGAGGTCGAGGAGGGTGGCGAACGCCTTGGATGAGCTCGACGAGCTGGCGCTGGCCCCGGACCCCGAGCCGCTGGAGCTCGACGAGCTGGAGCTGGTGGCCGTCCCCCCGCCGCCGACCGTCTGGCCGACGGTGAAGTTGACGGCCGAGATCGTCCCTGCCGACGGCGCCTTGAGCGTGGTGGCGTCGAGGGTCTTCTGGGCGTCGCTCACGTTGAGGACGGCCTGGTTCAATGCGGCCTGGGCCTGGGCCACGGCCACCGGGTCGACCGTCGCCTTGGCGGCGTTGGTGGCCGTGACCGAGTCGAGGTTGGCCTGCGCCTGGTTGAGCGCCGTCTGCGCCTTGGCGATGTCGGCCGGGTCGGTGGCGGCCGACAGCTGCTGCTTGGCCGCGTCGAGCTGGGCCTGGGCCTGGGCCAGCGAAGCGGCCGCCTGGGCCTGCTGCGAGGCGGTCAGCGGGCTCTTGGCCTGGTCCAGCTTCTGCTGGGCGGCGCCCCGGGCGGCCTGGGCCGACTCCAGCGCCACCTGCGCCTTGGCCGGGTCGATGGTGGCCAGTACCTGGCCGGTCGTGACCTTGTCCCCGGCCTTCACCTTCACGGCGGTGAGGACTCCGCCGTTGGTGAAGTTGAGGTCGTAGGACGACGCGGGCTGGACCGTGCCTGTCGCCGTGACCGTCTGCGAGACCGTGGCCACCGTGGCCGACACGAGCCGGGTGGCGGTCTTGGTCGTGGAGCCGCCCGAGGAGTCGATCGCGCCGTAGGCCAGGCCCCCGGCACCCACCACCGCGACGGACAGCGTGGAGTACAGGACGATGGTTCGAGTTCGCATGTTCATGAGCCGAAGCGTCGGGTCGACGGCTGGGGCCCCGGTCGGAGATTTCTGTGAGTTCGGTGTGGACGGGCGCCCAAACAGGACCAAAAGGAGGAACCGACGCCCCTCCCCAGGAAGTTCTCAGAGAGCTCCCAGAGAGGAGAGAGGCAGGACCCCGATCCTCAAGGGAGCCAAGGTCCCCCACCGAGTCCCCCACCGAAAGGCCCGATCGCCGTGCGCCGTCTCAAGCTGATCCGTCTCCAGTGGATCATCGCCCTGCCCGTCGCCGCCCTCGTCCTCGTGACGGCCGGCACGTGGACCTACATCCACGTCATGAGCGACAGCGCGCCGGCTCCCCTCACCCTCGAGGGTCAGGTCCAGAACAACGTCCCGGCCTCGACGGCCACCACCGCCGCCGCCGTCACCGCCGCGCCGGCCACCTTCGACGGCACCTGGATCACCACCAGCGCCAGCCAGGCCGGCTACCGGGTCAAGGAGGTGCTCTTCGGCCAGAGCACGGAGGCCGTCGGCCGGACCAGCAACGTCGACGGCGCCCTCACCATCGCCGGCACCTCGGTGGAAACGGCCGACATCTCCATCGACCTCGCCTCCGTCACGAGCGACAAGAGCCAGCGTGACAGCCAGTTCCGGGGCCGGATCATGAGCGTGTCCCAGTACCCGACGGCCACCTTCAAGCTGACGTCACCCATCGACCTCGGCCTGCTGCCGGCCGACGGCGCCACCGTGACCGTCCCCGCCACCGGCGCCCTCACCCTCCACGGCACGACGAAGGCGGTGACCACCACCGTCACGGCCAAGCGCGCCGGCGGCACGATCCAGGTCAACGGCACGATCCCGGTCGTGTTCGGCGACTACGGGATCCCCAACCCCAGCTTCGGCCCCGCCAGCACCGAAGACCACGGCGTGATCGAGTTCCTCGTCTCGTTCGTCAAGTCTGGGGAGTAGTACCTGCCTCCCCCGATGCCCTAGGCCGGGAACACCTCCCGCACCGCCGAGCGCCCGACGCTGGCCCGCTGCCAGTATCCGTAGGTGCCCTCGTCGAGCAGCTCCCGGGCCGCCTCGATGAGGGCGCCGTAGGCGGCGAAGGCGAAGGCGCCTCCGACCGAGATGCG
>JAUZEX010000437.1 GCA_030838815.1 Actinomycetota bacterium | reverse complement strand
CGATTGACGAGGACCTCTGTCTTTCTGGTCGGCTCCGCCGACCCCGCCCGGCTCCGCCGGGCTCCTCCGAAGCGGTGGCTTCGCCCCCGCCGGCCGTGTCCGGTGAACACTGATCCGGGCCTCCGGCGTCAAGTTCGGGGGGATTTCGAGCAGGAATCGGGGCGGCCGCTGTTGAAGGTCTGAGCCCGTTGTGGTGTTTCGGCACCGGACGGGCCGCGGGCCGGTGAGCGACTGGGGAGCTCACCGGGCTCCCCCCATGCCTTCCCCGCCAGGAAGCGATCCGCGCTCGCCATGGATGTCGCCCCCCTCGACGTTCGGGTCCTCAGCGACCTCACCGTCACCGCCCGCGCCCTTCTGGCTGCGTCCGGTGCCGAGTGGAGGTTCTCGGTCGAGGGGCCCTGGGCTCTCGCCACGCCGGTTGGCGCCCGCTCCCCCGAGCAGGGGTGGAAGCTCCACGTCTCGGCCACGGAGGCATCGGCGGCCGATGTACTGGCCGCCACCGTTCCCGTCCTCGTGGCCGAGGCCGTCCCGTTCAAGTTCGCCGCCGGCCCGCGGATCGTGCGCCTTCTCAACTCCACCCATGCCGACCGGGCCTCGGGCGGGAAGTTCCTCACCGTCTACCCGGCCGACGACGACCAGGCCGTCCGACTCGCCGAGGCCTGCCACCGGGCCACCGCCGGCCTGGCCGGGCCGGTCGTTCTGTCCGACCGGGCCTACCGGCCGGGCAGCCTGGTCCACTACCGCTACGGCGGCTTCTCGGGCGACCCGGCGGTCGACGCCGACGGCCTCGTCGTCCACCTCATCAAAGGCCCTGACGGGGCGCTCCTGCCCGACGACCGGAGCCCCTCCTACCGGGCGCCTTCGTGGCTGACCGACCCCTTTCAACCCGCCCCCGCCACCGCCACCAGCGCCCCGGCGACCTCCGGCACCGTCGTCCTCAACGGGCGCTACGGGGTCCAGGGCGCCCTCAGCCACGCCAACAAGGGCGGCACCTACCTGGCCGAGGACACCACCACCGGGCAACTCGTCGTCATCAAGGAGGGCCGCCCCCACGTCGGCGACGACGGCCACGGCGACGCCCGGGCCCGGGTGCGCCACGAGGCCCGCATGCTCTCCCTCGTCGAGCCGCTGGGCCGGGCACCCCGCCTCGTCGAGGTCTTCGAGCAGGGCGGCCACGTCTTCCTGGTCGAAGAGTACGTCGACGCTCCGTCGCTGCGCGAGGTGGTGGAGGGCGACACCGGCGGCCCGGCCACCCCGCTGCCGCCGGCCGAGATCGTCGGCCTGGCCTCGGCGCTGGCCGAGACGCTGGCCGCCTTCCATGCCGCCGGGGTCGTCGTGGGCGACTTCAACCCCAACAACATCCTGGTCACCGACGACGGCACCCCCGGGGGCCCCGGCGGAAAAATCGTCCTCATCGACCTCGAGCACGCCCGGCGCAGCGGCGAGGCCCCCCGCGGCCCGGCCGGCACGCCCGGCTACGCCTCGCCGGAGCAGCTCCGGGGGGAGGGGACCGGCCCGGCCGACGACCGCTACGCCCTCGGCGCGACGATCGCCTACCTGGCCACCGGCGCCGACCCCTTCCTGCCCGCCGGCGTCGACGACACCTGGAGCGACCCGGCCCGCCTGGCCGCCTGGCTCGACGCCCAGGTGGTGGCCGGCGTCGTCGACCCGACCGTGGCCGACGTCGCCCTCGCGGCGATGGCGCCCGGGCCCACAGACCGCTTGAGCCCGGCAGCCGTCCTGTCCACCCTCCGGGGGGAGGGCAGCAGGACGGCTCCGGGCCGCGGGGGCTCCTTCATTGCCGGCCACCGCCCGCCGACCCCGGCCGTCACGCCGGAAGAGGTCGAGGCGCAGGCCGCCGAGGTGGCGGTCGACCTGGGCCACTGGCTCCTCGACACCATGGGGACGGGCCCCGCCGGTCATCTCTGGCCGGCCGGCGCTGCCGCCGCCTCGCTCGACCCGGTGGCCGTCCAGGCCGGGGCCAGCGGAGTGGGACTGTTCCTGGCCCAGTTGCTCCGGGCCGCCCCTGTCCTCCCCGAGGCGGCCCGGCGGCGGCTCGACGAGCCCCGCCTCCGGGAGGTGCTCGGCCGCACGGCGGCCTGGGTGGCCGACCAGCTGGCCCGCAACCCGCAGCGCCCCCCCGGCCTCTACTTCGGCACGTCGGGGGTGGCCTGGTTCCTGGCCGAGGCGGCCGGGGTGCTGGGCCGCGCCGACCTGCTCCGGCGGGCCAACGAGCTGGCCCTGGCCCTCCCCGTCCGGGTCCCCAACAGCGACATCACCCACGGCACCGCTGGCATCGGCATCGGCCAGCTGCGTCAAGGGCAGGTGACCGGCGACGACCGCTTCCTGGCCCGGGCCGTCGTCGCCGCCGAGCAGGTGCTCCGCGCCGCCGTCCGGTTGGGGCCCGCCGTCACCTGGCCCGTCCCCATCGGCGCTCCGACCCGCCTGGCCGGCACCGTGTCCTACGGCTACGCCCACGGCAACGCCGGCATCGCCACCTTTCTCTATGCCACCGCCGCCGCCACCGGCGAGACCGAGTTCGCCGCCGTGGCCACCGAGGCCCTCCTCACCGTCCTGCCCCAGGCCGTGGTCGTCGACGGCGCCGCCTACTGGCCGGCCAGCCCCGAAGAAGCCGCCGACACGTCGGAGGCCGGGTACTGGCCGTCGTGGTGCAACGGCGCCTCGGGGATGGGCACCGCCTTCCTCCGGGCCCACCTGGCCACCGGCGACCCGTCGTTCCGGCGGGCGGCCGAGGCCGCCGCCCAGGCCGGTCTGCGGGAGCGGTGGCGGAGCTCCGCCGTCCAGTGCCACGGCCTGGCCGGCGACGCCGACCTGCTCCTCGACCTCGCCGCCCTGCCCGCAAATGACCAGGCCCGGCAGGCCGCGGTCACCGCCGCCGAGGCGCTGCTCCTGCAGCGCCGGACTCCGGCCCGCGGCGCCGGACCCGGGGTCCGGGGTGTCCCCGGAGGCACAGTCTTCGCCGACGACTCCGGCGCCACCGTCAGCGCCGGCTTCGGCACCGGTGTCGCCGGCACCGGCTCCTTCCGCCTCCGGCTGGTGGCCGGAGGGCCGCGGCCGCTGATGCTCGACTCGCTCCTGACGCCAGGAGGGGAAGGGCGATGAGCGACCAACCCCGGATCGACGCCGACGCCCTGGCCGGCGAACTGGCCGCCCTGCCCGACCGGCGCGACTTCGCCTTCTCGGTCGAGGTCGGCCGTGTGGCGTGGATCGACGAGGCCGCCGTGGAGTGGATCGACGACGACGCGCCGGACCGCCTCGGGCGGGTCGTGTTCCCCGAGCCGCTTCCCGCCCCCACCCAGCTCGAGATCGTCGCTCCCGACCTCATGGGGCTCTGCCGGCCGACGGCCGCCGGCCTCGAGGTCGTCGCCCTCGACCTCGACCCTGACCGCTCCTCTGATGGCACGACCTCCGGCACGGCCCGGACGGTGGCCGACCTGGCCACCCCGCAGACCGTGCTCTTCCCCCGCCTGCCGGGCGACGAGACCCAGCTCCTGGGCGTCGTCGGCTTCGACGACATCACGACCGTTTGGCGGATCGCCTGGCGCGAGGGAACGCTGACCGAGGCCGGGCAACTCCCGGCGCCGGTGAACGGCGGCGTGTGGCTCGACGAGACCGGCGACCGGCTGGCGGTCAACCTGGAGGGCGAATCGGGCCGCGCCAGCGTCTATATCGTCGACTTCGGCGCCCAGACCTTTTCGCGCCTGTTCGAGGCCTCGCCCGACAGCGAGGACCGCATCGTCCTGGCCGACCCCGCCACCGGCCGCGTCGTGGTCACCACCGACGCCTTCGGTTACCCGGCGGTGGGCGTGGCCGAGCCGACCGTCGCCCCCGGCGTCCGCTTCATGCCGGCGCTGCCCGAGGGCGACGAGGCCGGAGAGCCGGCCGTCCTGATCCCCGACGGCCGCACTCTGGTCCTGCGCCACGACAACGGTGTCGCGAGCCATCTCAGGCTGGCCGACACCCACTCCCTGGAGGTGGCGGGTCCGATCCCGCTCCCCGTCGGCGAGGTCGGCGCCCCGGTGGTCGTCGACGGCTACCGGCTCCGCTTCCCGTTCTCCGCCCCCGACGAGCCCTGCCGCCCGGCGTCCTTCGACGTGGCGACGGGCGTCTTCGCCTTCGATCCGCTGCCCTTGGCGGCTTCCGCCGCCGATGTCCGGGGGACACCCCCTGTCCCCCGGGCCTTGACCGACCACGGGCCCCCTCAGGCGTTCGTGACGGCCCGGGTGGCGTCCTTCCCCTCCGGGGCCGGGCCGATGCCGGCGCTGGTCTACCCCTCCGTGCCCGGCGACGGGCCGCTCTCGGGGTCGGGCCTGGCGGTGGTGGCTCTCCACGGAGGGCCCATCGCCCGCTACGGCGCCGACCTGGTGCCGGAGTTTCAGCTGTTCGCCCGTCTCGGCCTGCCGACCGTGGCGCTCAACTACCCCGGTAGCACCGGCTCGGGCCACGAGTACACGCGCTCCCTGTTCGGCCGGGCGGGCTCGATCGACGTCGAGGCGGTCGCCTCCGTCGTCGACGGCCTGACCGACGAGGGGCGACGTGTCATTCTCTACGGAGAGAGCTACGGGGCCTTCCTGGCCCTCTCCGTGGCCGCGGTGCGGGATTGTGCCGGCGTGATCGCCTTCGCCCCGTTTGCCTCCTTCGAAAGCCTCAGCGTTTCAGGGTCGCCGGAAGTTCGCGACCTGCTCAACCTCCTCGATGAGGGAAATCACCTCGGATTCGGGAGGAATCTGCTGACGGCCTGCCGAACCATACGGGGCAAGGTGCTCATCTCGCATGGCACCGCGGACATGAGGATTCCCGCAGCAGAGTCCCGGGCCCTGGCCCAGGCGCTGCGGGCGAGAGTTGGAGCTGGGGAACACGACGTGCAGTTCGTCGAGATGGACGGCCAAGGTCACGACCTGTCCGGCCGTCCGGTTCTCCAGCGTTGGTATCGGGAGGTCGCCACATTCGTGGGGAGCCTCCCGGAATTCGAGAACGCCTGCCCAACGAGTACACCAGCAGCAGGGGCGTTGAGCAGGCGGCCTCGGGAAGACCAACCCGAAAGGAGGTGAACAATA